>JASEGY010000152.1 GCA_030019105.1 bacterium
CCGCAATCTGCAATCCAAAATTGGTTTGGTTGCGGCCAGAGGCCGCGCTAAGGATTTCAAAGAGATAATTGAAGCTATAGGTCAAGTAGGTTTTCCAATAGCAATTGCAACTTATCTGGTAATATGTTTGACTAAGACTTTGGATAAGTTATCGGGGAGATTAGATAGAATTGAACAGAAAATAGAAGAATTAAGAAAGGAAATGAGCAAAACATGAGATTTAACTTAATATTAATATTGATAGGCTCGCTCTTCATAATTCTTACTGTTGTGTCAACTCCTGAGTTGGTTCCAGCCGTATTGATTAAGAAGATATTAACAATTGCAGGCTATCTCTATCTTATTGGGTTGATCCATAGAGCAATATTAAAAGTTGAGAGCATGTAGACTCAACAGTTAAAAGTTCTCCGTAAGCCATTGGTACTGTTGGCTTTTGCAGAACTGCCCGTCGTCGAAGGTAAGTAGCCTATTTTAAATGGGTTAGCATCGAAGACACACGAGAACTTTTAACTCTCGAGATGTAGATGAGAAAGCCAAGATTAAATAAAATTGAAGAGAAGGCTTTAAATGAATTTAAGGATCGGTTGCTAAAGGAATTTGCTTCACGGATAGCATTAATTAAACTTTATGGTTCTCGGGCAAGAGGAGAGCGACATTGGTATTCAGATGTAGATGTCCTGGTTGTAGTAAAGAGGTTGACTAAAAAATCCAAAGGAAGAGTACTTGATATTGAGTGTGAGATAGATGAAAAATATGGTTATAAATCACATATTTCATCTACAGAGATGTCTTTAGCTGAATATAAATGGATGCTTAGAAGGGACTGGCCTTTTATTCTTAATGTTGAAGAGGATGGGATAGAGTTGTGGAGGGATCCCGGGATAGGAATAAATCCTTAAATGGAAAAGATTATCTTAAGTCAGCCAGACAAAAATTAAGGAGCGCTAAAGTCTTACTTGATACAGGTAATTATGGTGACTCTATCTCCCGGTCTTACTATGCATTTTTAGATGCCGCTACAACTGGTCTAATTACAAAGGATTTATTACCTAAATCCCATACCGGAGCAATTGATCTATTCAGTCTTCATTTTATAAAGACTAATTTAGTCGAGACAAAATATATCAAGTGGTTTAAGCGAATAAAAAAAGACAGAGAAGATGCGGACTATAAACACAAAAGAGAATTTACTAAAGAGGATGCCGAAGAAACTTATTATGAGGCAGAGGAGTTTGTAAGGATGATTGAAGAGCTGTTCTCTGAACTCCTTAAAGGAAGGGGTTGATTATGCCCGAGGAATGTGGTTGTAAAGAAGAGAAATTGCCGGCAGATGAGTTTTCCCCTGAGGACTGGAAGAAGATCGATGAAGTAATCGAGGCTCACCGGGAAAAAGGCCTGGATGATTTGCTCCCTGTGTTACATGAGGTCCAGAAGATTTGTGGATATTTGCCGGCTTCAGTTCAAAGACGGATAGCGGCCGGGCTTGATATATCCCCCAGTACTGTGTATGGAGTGGTGACCTTTTACACCCTTTATTACACCAAGCCCCAGGGTAAAAAATGTCTGAGGGTCTGTGACAGTGTTACCTGTTACGATAGAGGGTCAAAGGAACTTGTGGCTGAATTAGAGAATAAGCTGGGGATAAAGCCGGGAGAGACGACTAAGGACGGTCAACTTACGCTGGAGACGGTCTCATGCCTGGGGGCATGTGATAAGGCTGTTGTGGCTATGCTTGATGACGAGACCTATTATAATTTGACCGCAGAACAAGTTTCAGAATTAGTGGAGGAAGGATAATTGGAAGAGAGAATTCTCCTGGCCAATTGTGGGGTAATAGACCCCGAAGATATCGAGAGCTACCGGAAGGCAGGCGGGTATAAGGCCTTAAAGGAGGTCTTGTCTGCCAAAACCCCGGAGGATGTCATTGCTGAAATCGAGAAATCTGGGCTTCGAGGCCGGGGAGGGGCGGCTTTCCCAACCGGGCTTAAATGGAAATTTACCCGCCAGGCCGGCTCGGCCCGTCAGGCTAAGGAAGATGAAAAATATGTCGTCTGTAATGCCGACGAAGGCGAGCCAGGGACATTTAAGGACCGGATGCTGCTGGAGGATGACCCTCATTTGGTTTTGGAAGGAATGATCATCGCCGGTTTTGCTACTGGGGCTCAAAATGGTTATTTCTTTATTCGGGGTGAATATGTCTTAAGTATCTCCAGAATGGAAAAGGCCATTGAACAAGCTAAGCAAAAGGGTCTTTTGGGAGAAAATATCCTGGGCTCCGGATTTTCTTTTAATGCCCACGTCAGGGCCGGAGCCGGCGCTTATATTTGTGGTGAAGAGACGGCCCTTTTTGCGGCCATAGAAGGTAAAAGGGGTATCCCCCGGCTAAAACCTCCCTTCCCACCCACGGCAGGCTTGTGGCAAAAACCTACCACCATAAATAATGTTGAAACCCTGGCGAATGTCCCGATTATTATTAATCGGGGAGCCGATTGGTATGCCGGTTTAGGGACGGAAAGCTCAAAAGGGGTAAAGATATTCGGCATAAGCGGGGCGGTCAGGTCTCCGGGATTATATGAGGCCCCTTTTGGGGTTACGCTGCGGCATCTTATCTATGAGAAGGCTGGAGGAATGAAAGGAGATAAACCCCTGAAGGCCATCCTCTGTGGAGGGGCGGCCAGCGGCTTTTTATCTTCGGAACATCTGGATACACCGGTGGATTATCAATCTCTGCCACCCCTTGGTTCAGGAGTAGGTTCAGGGGCAATAGCAGTCTTTGCCGAAGGGGTGGATATCGTCGATATCGTTCGGCAGAATGCCGGATTCTTCCTGCATGAGTCCTGCGGGGCATGCATCCCCTGCCGAGTGGGCAGTAAACAGATATATGACATCTTAAGCCGGTTAGTAAAAGGACAGGGGGCAGAGAGTGACATTGATTTATTAGTCGATCTGGCTGAGACCATGAAAATTTCTTCACGTTGTGGTCTTGGCATAGCCTCCCCCACGCCGGTTTTAACGGCTGTTAAGTATTTCAAAGATGATTTTCTGGAAAAGGTCAGGCATTGAATAGTGAGGAGTAAAGCTGTCAGTGGACATCGATCACATCCGAGAATTGGTAAGATTAGATCGGATGAAATTCTCGAACGAGGCAAGAAAAAGAATGAGCGACCGGGAGGTTGAACTTGAGCAAATTGAAGAAGCCATTTTTAATGGAAGAATCGTTCGTGAGGAACCAAGAAAGAAACCGTATCCAAAATGCACTAAGGGAAATAGCAGGACTGCTTCTACCTGACCTTCACCTTCTCAATGTTGCCTGTGGTGTAGGTGAGGAAGTCCATGTGATTACTATTTACTGGGAATAGCCTTGAGAAGAAAGGACAATTACAGATGAAGAGAGAGGAATATAAAGGCAATAGATTTTGTGCTCTCTGTGGAGGAGAAGTCAAGGATGTAATTTTAGAAATGTTAGAGCAGCAATTACCTGGAGGAGAGATTGCTTTTTTTGAAAATGTTCCTGCTCAGGAATGTCAAAAGTGTGGAGAACAGTGGTTTTCAAGCAAGGTCATCCGATTGCTTAATAACGCATCTAAAGAGAAATATGCGCCTGTCAGGAAGCTTGAGGTGCCTGTATATCATTTAGAATTAGGAGAATTGGTAGCTGCCGCTTGAGGTTGCCTATACTTTTGCGGGCAGAAACTTGGTTTTTGAGGAGCTATTTAGGTGAAGGAAGAGTTGCGGATTCATATCAATACTATTTTTGAGCGAAAGAGTGAGACGTGGACATATGCTAAAAGTAAAGCTATACCTGTTGAGTCACCAGCGTTGGCAGAGTTGGATCTTTGGTGGCCCCGGGGCTCTCTGCCGGAACTGAATTGGTCCTCTTCGCCTACTGTGCTGCGCACAGTAACAGGTAATGAAGCTATTATCGTTATTGACTATGTCACTTATGCTGAGGGAACAAAAGAAACGGCCCTCTTTGTATTTGAGCCGGTGGAGGATCGTTATTATCTGACACTATTTCATGAGACACAAATTGGTTGGCAATTGGGTCGCTCTTTACAGGAGCCCCCACTCTCCAATAAATGAGGTTTAATAATTGATTACCTTAACTATTGACGGACGAGAAATTCAAGTTGAAGAAGGCGCCACTATTCTGCAGGCGGCAGAGAAGATGGGGATCAGAATCCCAACCCTCTGTCATGACCGCCGGCTTCTGCCTGTGGGCGCCTGCCGGATTTGTCTGGTAGAGGTAGAGAACCCCAGGCCGGGCCTCGTTCCAGCCTGCGCTACTTTAGTGGCCGAAGGCCTAGTAATAAAAACCGCGACTGACAAGGTTAAAAAAGTCCGCAAGACCATCCTGGAACTTCTTCTGATAAATCATCCCTTAGATTGTCCGGTGTGTGATAAGGCCGGTGAGTGCAGTTTGCAGGATTTGACTTATGAATATGGGGTGAGTGAGAACCGGTTTAGTGGAAAAAAGGCCGCTTTAAGGATTGACGTCGTCAGCCCGCTGATTGAAAGGAATCTCAATAGGTGTATCCTGTGCGGCAAATGTGTCCGTATCTGTGATGAATTGATGGACGTGGCTGAGACCGGTTTTATTGGCCGGGGATATGAAGCCAGGGTTGGAACCGATTTTGACCGGCCCCTTGACTGTGAATTCTGCGGTCAGTGTCTTGACATATGTCCGGTGGGGGCTTTAACCTCCAGGCTCTTTAAACACCGGGGCAGGGTGTGGGAGCTTGAAAAAGTTGAGACTACCTGTGCCTATTGCGGTCTGGGTTGCGCTTTTACCTTAGGTGTGAAGCGGGGGAAAATACTCAAGGCCAGGGGCGCTGATTCGAGTTCGATTAATGATGAGAATCTTTGTGTTAGAGGGCACTTTGGTTGGGGGTATATTCACCATCCGGAAAGACTTACCAAGCCCCTCCTGAAAAAGGAAGGCCGTCTGGTAGCCGTTAGCTGGAAAGAAGCCTTACATGAAGCCGTAAGAAGATTCAGACAGATAAAGGAGAAGGTCGGGCCTGATGCCCTGGCCGGAATAGGCTCTCCTCGATTAACCAATGAAGAAGTCTATCTCTTTCAGAGATTCATCCGGGCAGGGTTGGGAACAAATAATATCGATCATGCCGGAGGCTATGGACATGCTGGACTCTCGGCCTTGAAAGATTCTCTGGGGTATCCTGGAACAGTAAAAAATCTACAGGATTCTGATTGTATTTTATTGCTGCGTTCTGATCTCTCCGAAACCCATCCGGTAGCAGGGATAAAAGTCAATCTGGCTGTTAAGCGAGGGAGGGCTGCTTTGATAGTGGCTAATCCTTACCCCATAAAGTTCAGCCGGCATGCAAAGCAGTCTCTTATCTATCGGCCAGGAAATGAAATCGCCCTCTTAAATGGAATGGTCCGGGTGATGATAGAAGAGAATCTGATTAACAGGGAGTTCGTGAACACCAGTACTTCAGGGTTTGACGCCATGTCAAAGGTGGCTGCCGCCTACACTCCGGATAAGGTGAAGGAATTGACCGGGGTAGAACCGGCGGCTGTTATTGAAGCTGCCAGGACTTATGCCCGGGCTGAAAGGCCGGCCATAGTTATTTCTGCTGGATATGCACCCCTGGGAGAAGATGACAGGTTGGTTCAGGCCGCCATTAATCTGGCCTTGATAACGGGTAACCCGGAAGGGATAGCCTATCTTGTGGAACGAAACAATTCATCCGGAGCCTTTTGGATGGGGGCGGTGCCATCTCTACTGCCGGGACGTCAACCTCTAAAGAATAAAGGCGAATTTGAGGAGGTCTGGGGAGCAGCCTTACCGGGTAAAGAAGGAATGAGCGCCTTAGATATATTTAATGAGCAGTCGGTAATCAGGGGCCTGTATTTGGTTGGAGAGAATCCATTAGCTGCCTGTCCTGATCCGGTCCGTACCAGGCAAGTCCTGGAGGAATTGGAGCTGTTGGTAGTTCAGGATTTGTTCTTGACCGAAGTAGCTGCTATGGCTGATATTGTTTTTCCAGCCGCAGGTTTTGCGGAAAAAGAGGGAACCTACACCAATACGGAGGGTAGGGTTCAGGAAATTAAGCCTGCTCTAACCCCGGTTGGAGAAGCCAGGCCGGATTTGGATATCATCTCTGAACTTTCGAGATTGATGGGGCATGAAATGAGCTATTCATCCGCGGCTGAGGTAAGAGCGGAGATAAAGAAATTGGTGCCTGATTTTGAACAGGCTAAGGCCTTTGAGGGCAAGGGAAAATTAGTCGGGATCGAGCAGAGAGATGTAGTAGAAGAAATTAGCAAAGATTATCCCCTGATATTGATGGATGGAGGGCTTCGCTTCCATTCCGGGTCTCTTTCCCGGTATTCTTCTGCCCTTACCGGGGTTTCACCTGAGGCCAGGGTGGAAATGAGTTCCCTTGATGCGAAGTCTAATGAAATAGAGGGTGGCCGGCAGGTTAAGGTGAGATCAAGGTATGGAGAAACCCTTCTTCAAGTAGCCGTGAATGATCGCCTGCCTCAAGGAAGGGTTCTTATTCGCCGTTATCCGAAAAGCGGTTTAATGAATCTTCTCCCACAACCTGAATTTAAGGATGGCCGGTATGAGGGGAAGATATGCACCGTTAAGGTGGTGAAAGCGTAATGTTTTTAGTTACTGACACATACCATTTTTGCCGGGGGTTGGCCCAGATTTTTTATCATCTCTTTACACCGTCCGTCACCCTGCAATATCCTGCCAAACGATGGGAAATGCCCGAAAGGTGGCGGGGGGTAGTCAGGTTAGTCCTGGATGAAAAGACGGGTAAAGGCAAGTGCGTGGGCTGTTATCTCTGTGCCCGCATGTGTCCGGCGCAGGCCATAGAAATCAACACCATTGAAGGCCCGGATCATGAAAAGCAGGTAGAGAGCTTTGAGGTAGATATCTCTCGTTGTATCTTTTGTGGACTTTGTACCGAAGCCTGCCCGAAAGGGGCGATTACGCTTTCTCGTGATTATGAACTGGCGGTATACGATCGAAGTGGAATGGTCTATGAACAGGAGGTCCTTCAGCAGGGGCCGGTGATAAAGAGGTATACTAAGTAAGTTTCGAGTTTCGGGTTTCGGGTTTCGGAGCCTTGTCCATCGTTTGGGCAATGGGATCAATTTTGTAGTGGTCGAGCTTGCTCGACATTACGGCAGAGCAAGCTCTGCAACTACAACACCCAATTTGCTCAAGCACTTTTTGCCCAAACGATGGACAAGGCCGGTTTCGGGTTAGACTATGCAACTTTCTTGGGAAAATTTGCGACCTGTGCGGTTAGACTTTTTGTTTGAAACCGGGTAGTGTCCTGGATTAACCGCAAATATCGTTATAACCACAAAGACCACAAAGGACACAAAGATTTGGCAAGAAAATCTCTAACCCTTTATATTCTTTGTGTTCTTGGTTTGCTTTGTGGTTCAATCAGGACAGCATCAAATATTGTGTTCCCACGAATTAAGGAGGTGCTTAATGAGGAAGATTTTAGTAGCAGTAGGGTTCTTGGTTATCCTGCCCTCTCTGCTCTTTGCCGAACAAGAAGGCAAGAGATACGGAGTGGGAGTAAATTATCCAGGCTTGGGCCTAAAATATGGGATAAGTTCTAAAACTACCCTGGAGCTTAAGGCCCAATTTGGAAAAGACATCCTGGTGGTAGGTTCCAGATACTATTATAATTTTAGCTCTAAAGACAAGACCAATCTGTATCCTCTTCAAATCTATTGGTATATCTGGTTGTAGGTTGTAGGTTGTAGGTT
>JASEGY010000153.1 GCA_030019105.1 bacterium
ATTCATAGGCTTAAAAATTAACAAAAACAGATGGCCCCCTGTCGAAATCCACGGTCTAAATTGTAACCGTTCACAGAACGCTGAAATTAGAAATTAGAAATTGGAAATTGAGCCTTCATACTTTTGTGCTGTTGATAAACACATTCAATTTGGGGCCGAGTTTCTCAACTATTGTCTTATCCAGGCCAAATGAAACAATGCCCCAATTTCCAATTTCTAATTTCAAGCCGTGAACGGCTACTCTAAATCCTTAATGAGCAGAGGTGCAATTTGTCTGAAATCCGGCAGAAAAATTTCTCCCTCCTCTCCATCTTTACAAGCCCCACGCTAAAATGGGTTTATATTGTCAGCTTATTTGTTGGGGTTATATATTACACAAATCTCCATTTCGAAGAAATCTTTCAGTTACTTAACCATGCCCGATTAGAACTAATAGGGCTGGCCTTTTTAATTACCATTCTGGGACTTATTGGCTATAGTTTCGTGTACTACTCTATTTTTCGGGGATTAGAAAGCCATATTCCATATTCGCAAGCCCTGAAAATAACCAGCTTTTCTCTCCTGGGTAAATATCTTCCCGGCAAGGTCTTGAGCTTTGGGAACTTTTATCTCTTCTCACGGCAAATGGGGATATCAAAACGAAATATTGCCTTGAGCTTCCTTTTAGTCCATCTGATAAGTATATTGTTGGGGTTTTTCTGTGGAATCCCGCTCCTGCCGATACTTCTTCCTTCTCTAAGTTACTTGATCCTCCTCTTGCCTGTCACCTTGATTTTTTTACTTCATCCGAAGGTTCTGCGATGGATAATTATTTTTATCTGGAGATGGGTTAAAAAGTATCAAAAAGAAGACCAGGCAATAGACCAATCATTTTTAGAGGGATTAAATCTACAGCTCTACTTGAAGTGTGCGGTTTTACTGTTAGTCAATCTTGTCATCGGTGGGGCAGCCTTCTATTTTACTTTGGCTGCTTTTGTACCTTCTCTTACTATAAGCTCGTATCCTCTCTGTATATTTGGAACAGGCTTATCGATGACTGTAGGTTTTTTGGCCATTTTTGCTCCAGCCGGGATAGGAGTTCGAGAGGGGATAGGTGTGCTTGTCCTGAGGTCAATAGCCTCCCCGGAGGCTATTATTATGGCGGTGATGGTCTTCAGGATACTATCGGCTGTAGTTGAAATAGGCGGGGCTTTGATCTCATTATTATTTTTTAAAAACCCTGTAAGCGTTCAGCCATCAGGTGTCCGCAGTCAGTTTAAGGATGAGGGATGAGCGATCCGCGGGCCTGTTCATCGTTTCGGCCACTTACGAGCTTTTTTGTAGTTGCAGAGCTTGCTCTGCCGTAATGTCGAGCAAGATCGACCACTACTTACGAACTTCTTTTTACGAACTTCTTTGTAGTTGCAGAGCTTGCTCTGCCGTAATGTCGAGCAAGCTCGACCACTACAAAATTGGGCATCGTTTCATTTAGCCTGGAAATCGTTGGAGATCGGTTTACACTTTTGGGGAGTTTAGGCTTTAGCCTTTCAGAAATGAAATCCTAAAGGATTAACTCCAGGGAAGTTATGCAGCCTAATTTAAACTCGGACAAGCACTCCGCTTCAAAAGTGTAAAGCTGCTATTTGGACGATTTGAAACGGGTGCAGATACTCTCCGCTACCATCAACAAATCTGCCCTATTTACCCCCAAATTTCTGCAAATAAACAGGGTGATTTAGCACAAATCGCCCTGTTTGAAACCCGTTTTATCCCAAATGCTTGGGTCAGTAGCGGAGAGTAACTGCACCCATTTGAAACGATGCCCAAAATTGGTCCAATTGCCCAAACGATGAACAATGCCCATACAGAAACCAGGTTTCTTCAAGAAACCTGGTTTCTATCCCAATCAGTCTTTTTCTTCAATTGCGGCAATCTCTTCTCCATGCCCCGCTGAACCAAGGACTTCTCTATTCTTACGTTTAATCATCTCAATCAACTCCTCACGGGCCGGGCCAAGGTATTTTCTGGGATCAAATTCCTTTGGGTTTTCAGCCAATACCTTACGTATCACCGCGGTGACCACCAGACGGCCATCAGTATCAATATTTATCTTACAGACAGCGCTCTTCGCCGCCCGGCGTAACTGGTCTTCAGGCACACCAACCGCACCCTCCATGTTGCCGCCATATTGATTGATCATGTCCACATACTCCGGTAATACTGAACTGGCGCCATGCAAAACAATCGGAAAACCGGGCAGCCTCTTTTCAACCGCCTCCAGTATCTCAAACCGCAAAGGCGGCAGTTGCTCCCCGGGCTTAGGCTTGAATTTATACGCCCCATGACTCGTCCCAATAGAGATAGCTAAGGAATCAACACCCGTGCGGGAGACAAAGTCTTCCACCTCTTCCGGGCGGGTGTAGGTGCTCTTCTCCGCCTCTACTTTGTCCTCAATTCCGGCTAATATCCCCAGTTCGCCCTCAACCACTACCTCCTTAGAATGGGCATACTCGACTACCTCTTTCGTCAGACGGATGTTTTCCTCATAAGGATGATGTGAGCCATCGATCATTACTGAGCTGAATCCGCTGTCAATACAAGACTTGCATAATTCAAAGGTGTCCCCGTGATCAAGATGCAAAACAATAGGTATCCTGGCCCCACTATCCTTAACCATCTCTACTGCCCCCATCGCCATGTAACGCAGTAAAGTTGAGTCGGCGTATTTGCGGGCACCGCTGGACACCTGCAATATCACCGGTGAATCACTCTCAGTACATCCGCGGATAATCGCCTGCAACTGTTCCATATTATTGAAGTTGTAAGCAGGAATAGCAAACTTGCCTTCCATTGCCCTGGCAAACATACTTCTGGTAGTCACCAGCCCCAGATCTTTGTAACTAACTGTCATAGTAGACCTCCTTTTTCTATGCTTTACTTCCTTTGGCCACAATCAAGTCGCCTAAATATTTAGCCACTTCTTGAATCATCTTTCCGCTTGTCTCTCTGGTTAATTTGCTTTCTTCTACCATTGCTTGTCTGGGACTCTGCTATTGCCTCTCTGGTTAATTTACTTTCCTTCTTAAGTATCTTATTATTGATCATGGCATAGGCAGTAAGAAATACTCCCAGAATTGTTGCTGCTGTTCCTACCAAAGCTAATGCTTCTAAAAATCCCATCTTTATAATTCCTCCTTTAGGATTTCACCATCTTTAAGAGTTGATTATGCTTTACTTCCTTTAGCCATAATCAAGTCGCCTAAATATTTAGCCACTTCTTGAATCATCTTTCCGATTGTCTCTCTGGTTAATTTGCTTTCTTCTGCCATTGTCTCTCTGGTTAATTTGCTTTCTTCTGCTATTGTCTCTCTGGTTAATTTGCTTTCTTCTGCTATTGCTTGTCTGGACTCTGCTATTGCCTCTCTGGTTAATTTACTTTCCTTCTTAAGTATCTTATTATTGATCATGGCATAGGCAGTAAGAAATACTCCCAGAATTGTTGCTGCTGTTCCTACCAAAGCTAATGCTTCTAAAAATCCCATCTTTATAATTCCTCCTTTAGGATTTCACCATCTTTAAGAATTGTAGCATATTTATTATATTTTGTCAAGAGAATCATTGGTGCTTATCCCTATTTTATACAAGCGGTTAATATAGTAGCAGCCATCAATGTGGAGGTTCTCCCCCCCCAATACACAGTAATAATTCATCTCCCAATAATTGATAAGCAGGTCTTTTCCCGGATAATTTTTCACTTTCATTCAATATTAGTCGCACCCCTTCACCTCATGGCTTCAATGAAAACTATCCCTGTTTCTTCACTCTTTATTTTGGATAAGAAGCTTACTAATAATTCATTACGTGTGAACTGTCTATAAGCAATATTCTCAAGGGTAATCGTATTAGGTAATTTGCCGGGGCTATACAATTCCAGCCGGTCATCGAATATGAAGAGTCTGATTTTGGAGCCTCTTATTGAATAGTCTCTATGGGCTGCCGCATTAACGATTGCCTCATGAACTGCTTTGATAGAGAACTGGGGATAATCTATTCTACCGGCCTCTTTCCTTGCCCCAATTTTCATAAAACGTTTTACAAATCTCACGGCCTCTTCAATCTGGTTATCCAAAGTTCCTGTTATTTTTACAGCATGAATGAGATTATCGGAATCAAGATAAATATCCCGGTACACCGCCGCCTCAATATAGGCTGACCTTAAAAATCTTTGTGGATCTATTCCAAATAGCAGCATCCCTGCTACGGTAGGATAATATTGGCCATTCTCTTTTCCGACAACACCTAAGTTTACCAGTAATTGTTCTTGTGAAATCCGATGAGGCTCTGTAAATCTAAACACCTTTTCCAGATCAATATCTGCTAAAGAAGCCTCTCTTAATACTTGCTCATCGAAGATAATTTGTTGACCTCTGGCCTGCATCAATCGGGCTAATTCACTGGTAGAAAGTATCTCCTTTTTCGAGCCAATTCGATGGAAAAATCGCCCATCTTTTGTTTGATGGACAAAGACACTTTTCGGCACTTCCAGCAAGAGGACCGCCGCATTACTTTTCTGGGAATCCGGCAACATAATCTTGCTGATAGCGGGCCTGATTGGAGGGTCACAATTATTCTGGCAGATATTAGCTATCCATTCTTCAAGCGTCTTCATTGCTTCTTTTGGAATGCCGGTCACATCCCCTTGATCATTTACCCCGAAGAGAATTATTCCTCCCTCTGTATTGGCAAAGGCAACTATTTCAGCCGCCATACTCATCGAATGGATACCAATAATCCTGGCATCTTTGAATTTTATCTCCTTAAATTCAGTAAAGGAATCTTCACCTAATTCAAGCTTTTCTATAATTTCTGACTTTGAAATCATCTGATACCTTCCGACGTTTAAAGATTGGAACGTATTTGTTTACCGCAGATACATCATACACGATTTCTATCCCCCCTGTCAATAAAAAAACGCAATACCGCAAAAGTCACCCCGACAACTTGTTAATGAAATTGAGGTAAGCGTTCAGGCCATCATAAGTGGCAGTGGCAGTCAAAGATTGCGATTGAAGTTTGCCAATTTTCAATGAGGACATATCGAGTGCAGCGGCCATTGATCCGAGTAAGATCAGCGGCGCTGTGCGCCGCTGAACGAGCTGCGAATAAACATTCACTTTCGGGGCGCACAGCGCCGCCGAACAGCGAATGAAGCTGACAGCCAAGATGGCAGGCAAGCCTGCCGCCTCGTCTGCAGCTTATCCGCAGCCCGTTAGGCCACTGATTAATAGTGATTCTGGAAAGGAGGTGTCGTCATGGCATTTTTTCATAACGTCTGGCTTCTCATCAAGAACATGGGTTTCCTCTGGGAATTCTTTGCGCTTACAGGCTTTTACCTCCTTACAGGTACGTTGTTAGCCCTTTTAAAAATAATGGTTGGTGGCTCAGTCGGAGTTTCCACGCATAAAGTCAAGGCGGCGTGGCAACTCGTGGCCGGCACAAAAGCCGCCTGGGCATTTACTTTCATAGCCATGACTTTGGTGACCCTCGTGATTGCCATCTTCAATCCCGGAGAACCTTTGCTGATGAACTCCTCTGATTGGTATGCCGTGAAGAGGAAGGCTTCCTATTTTTTATGGGGAACGATACCCGAACTTCCTCCGCCAGCCCCCCCGAATCCATGGGGTTGGTTTTGGTGGAAGTCGTTCGTCTTCTATGTCTTCCTCACTGTGATTTTTGTTTTCCGCACCCTACCGGATATAGTTCGTACAGCTTGGCGTGCAGCGAATACCAAGCTTAGTGAATACCACGGTTCAGCACAACAAGGGCAATCGAAAGCGGCATCACCTGCCCTTCTTGCGCTTATCTACGCCGTAACCGTAGCTTTTATTGGTTCGTTCATAGCAGAGTTATGGGCGTACAGAAGGAGAAATCGATGAAGACAACACACAAGAGGTATTACTCGAATTGCGGGCTAAACCGCCACATGTTTGGCTGGTAACCGAAAACTCCGTGGGTGGTTTCCCGCAGCTCAGTTCTGTCATTAGGCAAGGAGGGTTTGAATATGAAAATATTTTTCATTCTATCCGTGACGTTATTCTATATTGGTATAGTACTTGTGTCAAAAAGATTCGCTCGGTTTATGGAAGTGTTCGTTATTGGTCCATTGCTTATAATAATTGGCTTCTACACGCCAAAGATAGGCTTAGATCTTATAAAAACAGAGCAATATTTTGGGTTTGGTCACTTTATACTTGCACCAATAATAGTGTTATTGGGATTTTCAATAGCATTCCTACCCACGGTCTCTAGAAAAGAGAAGAAATTAATCCAAAACAGTGAAATGAGTATCGATGAACTTCTCATTAAAAAAGAAAGGTATTATGTGCTTTTACGTCTTCGAAAGAAGTTTCCAGCGTTGCAAACCTTCTTTGAATTTTACTTCAAAAAGTGGGGGAAATAGGGGACGTGGGGAAAAGGGGACGAGTTCATTTTTTGCCTAACACACATATTAAAGGCAATTTGTCAAAGCGTACGAGGGACGTAGTTAAAAAACGCAAAAAACAGAGAAGTCGATCAAGGAAAAATGGTGAATTTGAGGACGAAAATGATTGACAAGCAAGTCAGGGGGATGATAAGATAAGTAAAAGGGAAAGGGGGGCGGATTTTTTACGTTTTTTAACTACGTCCCCCATGTTCAACTAAAATATTTATCTTAAGAGCTATAGCATTTCAAATTTAAAGACGGGCTATTTTGCAATGCTAAATTTGCAATGCTAAATTTGCAATGAACTTTCTTAGTCTATTTTTCCTATCATCATTTTTGTTTATCGGCTTAGCATGTCTTCCACCCGAAAAAAATAAGGGGGCGGAAATGGAAGAAACTTATGCCAAACTCAGGGAAGATATGGTTCGGGATCAGATCGAAGCCAGGGGGGTGTCCAGCCCGGCGGTCCTGGCTGCCATGCAGAACGTTCCACGGCACGAATTTGTTCCTGAAGATTTAAAAAGGCTTGCCTATCGAGACAGTCCTTTGCCTATTGGAGAGGGGCAAACTATTTCCCAGCCTTACATTGTGGCCTTAATGACTGAGCTTCTGGAGCTTAAAAAAGGCGAAAAGGTTCTTGAGATTGGGACAGGTTCAGGTTATCAGGCCGCTGTTTTGGCTGAGATCACTGATCAGGTTTACACCATCGAGATTCTGGAACCGTTAGCGACTTCGGCTGAAAAATGTCTTGGCGGGTTAGGCTATAAAAACATAGCCGTCCAGTGTGGTGACGGCTATCAGGGATGGCCGGAGGCGGCTCCTTTTGATGCCGTTATTGTTACGGCTGCCCCGGATCATATCCCTCAACCACTGATTGATCAGTTAAAGATAGGCGGCCGGATGGTTATTCCGGTGGGAGACCTCTTGCAAGAACTTATTCTAATCAGAAAGACCGAGGAAGGGGTTACTAAAAAGAATGTCATCCCGGTTCGCTTTGTTCCCATGACCGGCGAGGCAGAGGGGAAGTAAGATAGATGAATGCTCAAACACTTAAAGATGCATTTTTGGCGACTAATCCTGTTGAGCCGCTTTCCGGAGATGACAGCCGGTATGTAAATTGTGATAAGGTTCGTGGAGAGAAGGTAACTACCAAGCTTAAGAAATCGCTCCAATGGTCCAAAGGGACAGGCCCTCTCCATCTGGTATTTACCGGTCATCAAGGCTGTGGTAAATCTACGGAACTACACCGTCTTATAACGTGGATTTCGACAGGGCGCTATCGGTTTTGTCTATTTTTTAAGCTT
>JASEGY010000154.1 GCA_030019105.1 bacterium
CTCGACCACTACAAAATTGCGCACAGATAGATTTTCTCTCCGACAGACTGCTAAGTTATTGAGAAAATACAAAATCGCAGATTATGCCCGCGTTGAGTATAGTCTGGTAGTCTGGTGTCTGGTATTGGTTAGACCACCAGACCACCAGGCACAATTGAGGACTTTTCGTATCTCAAGAGGACATAGCGGGGACGGCCTGCGCCAACCCGAGTCGTATGGGCTAAGATAGTCAACGTTGTTCCCAGAACTCGGTTTATTTCTCCCGCATCTTCGATGGCCGGGCCAACCCTGCCCGAAATCACCTCCCCACTGTCCGCGACCAGAAATTCGAACGTGCGACGTTTCGGCAATACTCCTTGAAACGTGCCGGTGATTTCTTGGTCTGATTCCTGAATGTTGTCCTGACTAGTGTTTAAGAAAAAGATTTTGGGGTTGGTTATCCTTTGGAGTTTAGGCTTTAGCCTTTCATAACTAATGAAATCCTAAAGGATTAACTCCGAAAGCTACATAGCCTCTCTTGAATTCGCTTACCCCAAAATATTTATCTTAAGAGCTATAGTCTGCCCTGGTATGAACAGAATTGAAAAGACGTGGCCTGGCACGAACCAGACCTTACAACCTACAACCTCTACCACAGGTTATCTTCTAAGGCCACCACGTTGGCATAAGCCTTGCGCACCTGATTAATACCCACACGCTTGGTGATTCGGCGCCATTCTTCTGCGACCTCGTCCATGGCCTCTTGTGGGGTAAGCTGCCTGGCAAGGGCCTTGGAGACACCTTCTGCCAGGGCGGTCATATACTGGTTAACGCCCGGAACTCGCAGGTCAAAGACGCGGTTCTGGCTCTTCTCCATCTCTGACAGGGTAGTGGTATAGGTCCTGGCTACTTCTGGCGACCAGCCGGCTTTTTCGATATAAAAATTCGGGTCAAAGTCAGTGACCCGGTAAGGATTGACCCCAAACCGCCCGACGAGTAAGTCGGAGGCATGGTTAGTTGGATTGGCGAAGAAGCAGAGATAGTCGAAGGCCATATCCTTGTTCTTACTGTCCTTTGCCACGGCCGAGGTCCAGCCCCAGGTGATGTAAGGGGCACGGTTCGGCTCATCAAAGTGATCCCACCGGCCGGTCCTGCGGTTCCATACCTCGTGTGATCCGGGAAGCGGCGCGGCTCCAACTAAATTGCGGATGCGGGACTTTGGCTCCATAGCCTGGATGAAGGCATCGTCCCAGGAGTAGCTGAACAGGGTCTGCCCGTTGCCGAAAGAAAAGATTTCATCGGCCAGGCCGAACTTATTGCCGCCCGCCAGGCCGGCTCGGCCCGGCGGCATGTAGTCCCGGGCCTTGACAAAGTCCTCCAAACCGCGGACCCAGCCTGGCGTGTTGATGAGCGGCTCCATGGTGATGAGATCAAAAAAGAAGCCGCCGCTTACCTGCGGGTGTTTGGCATACGGCGCGACACGGCTGATGAAGGCTGAAAACATCAAGTCGTCCTTAGATACGACCTCGGCAGAGCCATAGTTTATTTCACCGTCGTTATCCCAATCCCATTTATTGAAAAACCGGGCTATGCTGTCGTAATCTTCCCAGGTTTGAGGTACGCCCAGTTGCTTGCCGGTAGCCTTTTTATATTTGGCTTGCATTTGGGGATTATTGATTACGTCAGAACGGTACTTAAGATAGTGACGGTCGCCGTCCATGGGGAACTGGATCATGCGGCCATCCCAGGTAGCCACACCCTGGTAGTTACGCGTGACCTCCTCCATTTGAGGCATCTCGATGTATTTCTGGGGGACAGGGGCAAGGTAGGGGGCAAAGTCGCCGATCAAGTGCGAGCCATACATCATTACATCATAGGTGGCGGTTCCTGTTTCGAGTCCGGTTTGGAATGAAGCCATGCTCTTTTCAAACAGCCCAGAGAAGGGCGCATGAACCACATTGACCTTAGCCCCGGTCAGTTCTTCGAATTGCCTGGCGTGGAGGGCGGTAGGTTCGCCCATCACCGGAATAGAATGGGTAAGGATATTCAATGTGCGGCCGGTGTAGTCCTTTTTAGAAATCTCTTCGCAGGAGCAGGGACTTTCTTCATAGGTTCTCTCAATTTTAACAGGAATATGCACTTCTTCTTTAGTCTCTGCTATTGGCGTGGTTTCCTTAACACCTTTGTCTGATTCCTGCCTCTCTTTTTCACCACAATTTGTAATGCCGATACAGATTAAAGCGATAAGTCCCAGAATAAATATTCTTCTTAACATTTTGACCTCCCCTTTTTCCTTCGACATTCATTATTCCTTGTTCGACATTCGATATTGGACACATTATTAAAACTCAATTTGTAACAGTGTCGAGTATATCAGGTTTAAGCTGACACCTGACACCTAAGCGCTTACAAATCTCCTTGTTATTCTTTTGACTTCTCCCTTAAAGAAATTCTTGACCTCCGGCCAATCCAGTTCTTTTAACATATGCGGCATCTCTTGCTCTTCGGCATCATCGAAATAGATAAGGCTCTTTATAATATGTATTGCTGTGGTGGCCAAATTTCTATATTTTTTATCATAAGCCTGGATAGTTTCTTCTAAAGACATAGTCTCTCTACAAATAAAATAAATATCCACAAAGTCTCTTTTAACTCCTCTGGAGGCAATAGCGCCAATTTTCATGGCAGCTATATCGCGGACATCAAGAACATTAATCATTCCAAACTTTTTCGTAGGGTAAAGAAGCGGATATTCATAGTAAAATATACTAAAGCGCACATCTTTAAATTTGCCCAGGATTGTCTTCCAGGCAGTCCTCTCTAATTGGAAACCTGGTATTTTTTTAATCTTAGACAAGAGTATCTCTTCCTCAAATTCTTCGGCCGTGAAAAAATCCAGGTCATAGGATATGCGGTGTCCCAACTGAAGCGCCAGGGCAGTTCCCCCAGCGAGGTAAGCCTTTTGAATAATTTCATTTTTTTCTAATAAGGCCAGAATTGCTTTCGTGTTTTTCGGAAGGACCTGTTCAAACACTTCACCTTCTCCTCTTTAATATTCAAGATAACCGCCCAAAAATTAGCGCTTTTTACGGTTAATTCCCGGCTTTTCTTAAGCGTGCTAATAATTTGAGTCCTTGAAAGATTTTTCATCATCCAGGCAATAGCATTTTCATCACCATATTCAAGAATACGTTCAATGACAAATCTGGGACGGCTTCTACAATCAAGCTTACTGAAATCTATATCCCAGAAATATTGTTTTAAAAATATAGGCGCTCTTTGCATTTTAATCCCCAGATGGCTAAATGCCTACGAGAGACATTACCCTCTCTTCTACCCTCTTTAAAGGGTATTACCCTTTCTCCGCCAGGGAGCGCCTGGTCCGCGGCCCAGACATTCCACCTTATTTGCTTTCTGAAGATTACGCAGCACTTTGCGGATCATATCCCGGCTAACCCCCGGGCAGGCGCTATCGAGATCAGCCAGGGTAAACTCATCCGAAGCAGTTTTTACAGCCGCCTCGATCAAGTCGGTTTTCGCACCACGCGGGCTTTTCATCTGTCCGACCCGTTCTTCAAACTCACGGTAGGCGGTCTTGAGGGTGAAAAGAAGGTAATTCACATAAGGCCAAGGATTGTGCCTGCCTTCGTGCCAGTCCTGGGAACTTTGTTCTAACGTCTCGTAGTATCGTTCTTTATTTTGTTCGATAAGGCGTTCCAGACTAATGTAACGTCCCACTTCATATCCCAGGTAATAGCATTGGAGCAGGAGCAACAATCGTGATACCCGCCCATTTCCATCCCGAAAGGGATGGATACACAGAAAATCAAAATTGAAGGCCGCCAGGGCAATGAGCGGATGAACCCATCGTTCAAGAAGGCAGCGGTCCCACAGCTCGATCAACTCACAAATAGTTGTGGCAGTCCTGGACGCCTTGACTGTTTTGAATCGCACTCGCTCCCGACCGTCCGGATATCTCTCAATGATATCGCCATCCTTATCCTTGTATTTTCCCGCATCCCAGATTTCACCACGACTCAAGCGATGCAGTTCCTGGATAATTTCTTCCGACACGAGCAGTCTGTTACCTTGCTCATGAATGAGTTTGAGTGCGTCCCGATAGCCCCGAACTTCCTCCTCATTTCTATCATGCAGGAGAGACTTGCCGAAGACTATAGTGCGGATGCGGGTCTGATCAACCACGACTCCTTCGATTCGGTTCGAGGAAACCGCACTTTCAACCATAGCATGTTCGCGCAAGGTCTTGAGCTTTTGCGGTGACTGCTTTGTGAAGAGCTCCTGTTTACCGCGGGCTTCACCTAAATCAGCCAGATACCAGGACGTCGCAACCGGAATAGTTTCCAATTTTGAGGCAAACTGGCGAAATGTCATCATTCCCTTTGGCCTCCATAAACGCTGCCGTCTATCATCTAAACCCGCCTTCGGCCAGCTCAATGGCCTTAATCATCCCCCTGGCCTTGTTCATGCTCTCCTGGTACTCTCTTTCCGGGTCAGAATCAGCCACCACCCCTCCGCCGGCCTGGACGTAAGCTTTGTCTCCGGAAATGACAATCGTGCGGATGGTAATAGCCATATCCAGGTTGCCGGAAAAGCTGTAGTAACCAACCGAGCCGGCATAAGGCCCCCGGCGGGTGGATTCCAGCTCGTCGATGATCTCCATGGCCCTGATCTTTGGCGCCCCGCTTACCGTGCCGGCCGGAAAGCAGGCCCTCAGCACATCCAGGGAATCAAAGCCCGGTCTTAACTTGCCTTTCACGGAAGAAACAATATGCATCACATGCGAGTAGCGTTCTATTACTTCAAATTCAGGCCAGTGAATACTTTCGTATTCACACACCCGGCCCAGGTCATTTCGGCCCAGGTCAACCAGCATTACGTGTTCGGCCAGTTCTTTAGGATCAGACAGCAAATCCTTCTCCAGTTCCTTATCTTCCTTTCGGGATTTACCTCGTGGCCTTGTCCCGGCAATAGGACGAACTTCGGCATCCCTGCCCGTAACCCTGACTAAGATTTCAGGAGAAGACCCGACTATCTTCAAAGGACCAAAATTAAGGTAGTACATATAAGGAGAAGGATTGATCACCCTCAGAGCACGGTAGATGTCGAGAGGAGAAGACAGGATTGGGGTGCTGAGTCGCTGCGAGGGAACGACCTGGAAGATGTCTCCGGCCCGGATATATTCTTTAGCGGTCATCACCGCCGATTCATAGGCAGATTTAGTAAAATTGGACTCGGGCTTTATCGCTTTTCTTCCCGTGCCTTTTAACTCAGAAGGAAGTTCTCTGGGAGCCCTTAAGGCGCTTACGATCTCCTCTATGCGAGTAATAGTTTCATTGTAAGTCTCATCCGCATCCTGGTCAGGTTTGATCTGGGCCAGCGAGACTACCTTAAGGGTATGAAGCACGTGATCGAAAATAAGCAGGTCGTTGGCGATCATAAAGATAGAATCAGGCAGGCTCAGATCGTCAGGGTTATTATCCGGGATGTCCTCAATAAAACGGACATAGTCGTAGGCGAGGTATCCGACCCATCCTCCGTAGAAACCCGGAAGTCCATCGACCGCAACCGGTTTAAGAGGTTCAAGAAGTTTCTTCAGAAAGACCAGCGGGTCGCCTTTTTCTTTTGTTACCAACGACTGCTCTTTCCGTGTAATGGTAATGTCAGGGCCTTTGCTTTCCAGGATGATTTTAGGTGAAATACCCAGGAATGAGTGACGGCCGACCCTTTCTCCGCCTTCCACACTCTCCAGCAGGTAAGAAAAATCATTCCGGGCTATTTTATAAAAGGCCGAAACCGGTGTCTCCATATCAGCCAGGATCTCGGTGTAGACCGGGATCAGATTCCCTTGCCCGGCTTTTTTCTTAAACTCATTTCGGTTGGGATGGTACATGGCTATATCCTTTCTCTCACTATTTGTAAGAATTCTTCAATTCTTTTTCTGCCACTAATAAGAAGCTCGTTTATCATTTCCCATTTTATATCCAGATATTGATGTGCCAGGACGTTTCTTGTCCGACTCAGGTGAGCCAACTCTTTAGCCAAAGATTCATCTAATATATCTATCTCTGATAGCTTCTCAAAGGTTTCTCGATATGTCTGAGGCATAACTATCTCTTCGGAAGCCAGAATTATTTTAGCTATATCTATGGTAGCATTGGCTATATTCTCTAATATCCTCTCTACATTCCGCTGAGTCTTTCTATTGCGCTGATATGCTTCAAACACCAGGTCTTTGTATTCATCAAGGTCTCGCAGTTCAAGCTCAATAAAAACAATTCGCTTAACTATACTCTCAGACTGTTCGTTATTTAGCGGACTCATTTTAGGCGGCCTTTCTGATCCGTTCTCTCCAATGCCAGAGATCAAAGAGGAATTCCTGGAAGTCCTCTGCCTCCCGTGATACCCTGAGCATAAATTCCAGGTAAAATCCATAGTTTTTGATGGAGACAGGAATACCTCTTAAGGCTGACCAGGCAATAGTAGGTGGAGCAGTGTTCAAGATTATTAGCTCTATATCGAGTTTCAGTATATCTTCCAGATCATTCCAGATATCGAATATCCTCTTTTGAACATATCTATCTCTCAAATAAAGGGCGATGTCTAAATCACTTTCCTTGATAGCTCGATCTTTAGAATATGAGCCAAAAAGGAAGGCCAGTCTAATATCCTCTTGCCCTTCACAATAGCCTTTTAGTTTTTCCAGGATTTGATCTTTTCTCATACCTGAACAGTCTCCTCTTCAAACAGCGCCCGGCTGAAGTCGGCCCCTGAAAAGTCGATCAAATCTTCCAGGGTTTCTCCGCAGCCAATAAGTTTGACCGGCAGGCTCAACTGGTCACTGATAGCAATAACAATCCCTCCTTTAGCCGTGCCATCCAGTTTAGTCAGGGCCAGACCGGTTACGCCGACCGTTTCAGTAAATTGCTTAGCCTGCAGAAGACCGTTTTGCCCACAAGTCGCATCTAAAATAAGGAGGACTTCATGTGGAGCGCCAGGCAACTGGGCCTGACAAACCCGTCTGACTTTGGCCAGCTCGTTCATCAAGTTAGATTTGGTATGAAGCCGGCCGGCTGTATCAACGATAAGGACATCCGTATTCCTGGCCTTGATTGATTGAATGGCGTCATAAGTGACTGCCCCCGGATCAGCTCCTGGCTGGTGTTTTATCAGGCTGACATTAACTCGATTGGCCCAGATTTCCAATTGCTCAATAGCGGCCGCTCGAAATGTATCGGCCGCAGCCAGAAGGACCGATTTGCCTTCCGCCTTGAATCGAGCCGCCAGTTTAGCAATAGTAGTTGTCTTACCGGTGCCGTTCACCCCCACCACCATAATTACGGTTGGTGACTCTTCAGACATATTAAGTTTGCCTTCCTCGTGTTTAAGGATCAGGCTGATTTCTTCCACAATAAAGTCTTTTAATTGTGTTGGCTCCTGCGGCCGTTTTTCTCTGACCTGTTCAATGATCTTCAGGGTAGTAGTTACGCCCACATCGGCCCCTATCAAGATGTCTTCCATTTCCTGATAGAGTTCCTCATCGACTTTGGTCCGGCCAATAGTTACACTGGCTATGCGTCCGATCAAGCCCTCTTTAGTAGGAATGATTGCTTTTTTTAATCGGCTGAACCAGCCTTTTTTTTCTTCACTCATTCGTTGTTTCCTCGCTTCTTAGCAGTCTGTCGGAGAGAAAATCTATCTGTGCGCAATTTTGTAGTGGTCGAG
>JASEGY010000155.1 GCA_030019105.1 bacterium
CGGGCCAAGCTGGCCTGGCGGGCCGAGCCGGCCTGGCGGGCCGAGCCGGCCTGGCAGACCGGATTTATCTCCCCAATAGTTACCCTGAGCCTGGATAATAAACGACTCATCCGTGTTAATAAACCCGAATTCAGAATTATTGTAGATCTCACATCCGGTTATGGCCGGCCCCGGGGTTTGCTCCGGGTAAGGCACGTGCTTAAAGATAAGGCCTATCTGATTATCCGTGATCTGAGAATTTTCAATCTCAGGAGAAGCCCCCTCCGTGCCCTGGATTCCATATTTACAATTAGAGATATGCGTGTGCCATATCCAGGGTGATAACAGGGTAATATCGGCTCCAATGCCGGCATACTTCACATGACAGTAGCCCAATTCCGCCTCAACCGGCGCGGTCACCTTGACCGCCAGCACGTTTTCTCCACTCCTGAGGTAATTGCCAATCTGATAGGCTTCACCAAAGAAGGTGGTTTTAAGATCGGCATTGGTGCTGACTAACTGTCCATTTACATACAGCTCGTAATCCGTCTCGGCTGAGAGGTTGAGCGGGGCATAAATACTTCTTGAAACAATGGTTTCGTTATTGCCTATTACCGGATCATTCAGGGTAAAGCTCTTTCTAAAGTATATCACGTCAGTCCGAAAGGAGCGTTCCATCCAGTGGGCTTCAGTCCCGGGCAACCAATCCTGAGGATTCCGCCGGCTCTCCCCTGGATTAATAGTGGCTCCCTCCCAATTACTATCGTCGAAGTTGAGACTGTTCCAGTCCGGCGCAGGTTCCTTCTCGGTCATCTTCCATGTAATGTCACTAATGATCGTCGTCGTTTTCTCAATAGTATAATCATAATATGTTCGTTGGATCATTCCGTTTGGAGCAACAGTCTCTATTGTCCTCCGGATACCAAAATCCTGTTCGATCTCAGTCTCAAGCAGCAGGGTCTCATCCTGTCTGACCTTGTAATTCCCGTTAAGCTTTATCCCGGAGAAGTGTATCCCGGCCCAATCTCCAGGGTAAGGATCTGTCTGATTACCGTCGTTATTGGTATCCCCACCCACGGTATCATCGCGGTAAGAGGTGAAGACAACCTGCTCTTCTGCTGTTCCATTGGCATACATATGCCCCTCCACACTTATCGGGCCGCCTGATTTTATCATTACACCCGGCCTTACCTTCCAGACAGAATTCTCAATAACTTTAAGCCCCTCCGGAAGATAGAAAGGCGCCCCGTCTTCTACCCAGATGACTTCCGGTTTGTCAATATCACCGCAGACCTTGATGGCATTGTAGGTATTGCCCGCGATGGTGTTGTTTTTAACTAAGGCCGCATTATTAGCTGTAACTCCCATGGCATAGTTGCGATTCAACCGGAAGATGTTATCCTCGATAATGGGTCCGGCCTCCTCTGAACAGAAGGTGGCTATTACTCCCCCGAGCCGGTCATTGTCAGGATCATCATGGTCGTTGTTTTCAAAGAGGTTGCCCTTGATCAGGGGCGATGAATTGCCCCGGCAGGCAATAGCCCGGTAGGTATGGTTGGAAATCTCCGAATTGGTAATAGTTGGCGAGGCATCATGAAGCTCTATCCCGTCCTCCGAGAATTTGATAACGCAGTGGTCAAGGATACTGCTGTCATTACTCTTATCGGTAAAGAGGATGGATTTCCAATCTCCGTCATCAGCTATTTGCCCCTCACTCTGGCCGTCGAAGTTGGTATCTCCGCCGTAGGTGTCGTCATAGTAAGAGGTAATCACGATAGGGTCTTCCGCTGATCCATCTGCCGTAAGCAGGCCATTGATTTGAATCCCGGCTCCTTCTCTACTGGGCAGATCCTGGGCGATCTTGACAATCACCCCGGGATCTATGGCCAGAGATGCCCCCTCGCGGATAATTACTAAGTTAATATAAATTGGAACCGAAGCAGACCAGGTAGTAGCTCCGGTATGCTCCTGGGCCTTAATCCAAACGCCATTATGATAATTTCCGGTTATGGAGTTATCAGCGATAATATATCCGCCGACACTATCACCTAACCGGTGCTGTCCCTTGATGATAGCCCAGCCGGCGTTATACTCGATCGTGTTGTTGGTGATATTCTCGGAATGGGTCGCCGTGGAAAAGATACCGCCGCCTTCCTGATAAAGGCCGTTGTCATTAATGGTGCAGTCAGTTACTACCAGGTCTGTGATGTTTCCAAGATTGTAATTACCTTCGTTGAGGATACCCCAGCGTCCGTTCCGCTCAATAGTGCAGCCGGTAATATTGATCGTGCCGGCATAGACCTTAAGATCGATCCCATCCAGCCCGTTGTCAGAGAAAACAGAGTTACTAAAGGTATTATTGAAGGCGTCTGTATCGTCGGATGTGCCTAAGAGACCATAACCACAAGAATTGGTGCTTGAAACGTGATCTATCTTTACTGAGGTCTTATCTATCTCGATATTGCCTCGATAATAAATCCCGGTGCCGTCATTGTATTTCCCACCATAGCTTATATCCACATATTTCAAAGCAGAGCCTGTTGAGCTTTCCTCAAACCTGATCCTCTGCCAGTCACCGCACTGCGGGGTGTAAAGCAGATTAGTCTGGCCTGAGGTGGCTGAGTCGGAACAGCAGCCCGCTACTGTCTCAGCGGCGGTGTTGCCGGCGGCAATGTCAGGCCGCGGCCAGGTGGTAAAGGTAATATGATTAGCCTCAGTTCCTTCTGCCTTTAATGTCCCCTGCACGATAAAGTCGGTTGGCTGATTGGAATCAGGCAGAGTGGCAAAGGGCCGGAAGTAAACCAATACCCCTGGCTCAATAGTCAGCGTAACCCCTTCCATGACTAAAACTAAGTCTTCAATAATATAGGGAGACCCTGACCGGGTCCAGGTGGTCGTATCAGCAATCACTCGATCATCGTAGGGGGCGGCGTTATCTAAGATACGGTTGATGTATGTTGCCGTGGCCGTAAGAGACCAGCCGGCGCTGAAGGCGCTCCGTGCCCCGCCGCAGGCCACCGCCGCTACCCGCCAGTAATAGGTCTGATTTAGTGTTAGGGGTGTCGTCGGGGTAAACACGGTGGTATCTTTTACCTCCTGGCTTATCACCGGTGAAGAAAAATCAGCATCTCTGTCTAATTGGAACAGGTAGTGATCTGCTTCAGCCACCTCATTCCACTGGAAGGTAGGCAGGTTATCGGTAATCGTGCCTCCGTTAGCCGGTGAAATGGGCACGGGAGCAGCAGGCGACGCCGTCTTCAGGGTAAAGGTCGAAACAGATGACCATTTAGTTTCATTGGTCGCCTGATCAAAGGCCTTTACCCGCCAGTAATAAGTCCCATCGGTCAGATAGTCCAGCCCGGCCAGGTCGGCGGTAGTAGACGCATAATCGGTCTGATCAATTACGTTGTCGTCATTGACATCTGCCGGCCAGATAGTCTGCTTTACCTCCGAATACCAGGAAAGCTCACTTACGTTAATGGGCATCGTCTCCGGGCTGGAGAAATCAGGACTGTCCTTAACTACCTGAATGGTGTAAACCACCGGCGCTGATTTATCCCCTATTCCTCCCCAGTCAAAGACCGGGGTAGAATCAGAGATACAGCCGTTATCAGTCGGGGTAACTAAGATGGGGACATTTATTGGCCCTGTTATCCTGACATCGATATTCAGGACCCGGACATCAGAAGACCAGCCGCAGCTATTTCCGGCCGGGTCAGTGGACTTTACCCGCCAGTAGTAGGTTCCGTCCCTTAAAAGAGTAGTCACTGCATAGCTGGAGGTCTGGAGTTCGGACTTATTGATCTCAGGAGAGGAAAAGTCCACGTTGTTATCCACCTGTAAAGTATAGGTGGTACCATCCTCATCAGACCAGTCAAAATAGGGGGTGTTATCGTTGGCCCATGTCCCGTTATCCGGGCTTACTAAAGAAGGGGCCGAATCACAATTGGGATCGATCCTGATGGCCCGGATAGCAGACCAGGTGGATTCATTACCGGCGCAGTCTCTGGCCATTACGCGCCAGAAGAAGGTCCGGCCATTACCAACATTGGGCAGCAGAGCAGGCGTCATACTTGACCCATTAAAGAAGTCCGGTTGGTAAACATCGTGTGAATCACGCGGATCGGTCGAATATTCAATAGCGGTGTTAAACCTATCCCCGGGCGGCACACTGCTGATATTCTCATCCGTCTCTATCTGGATAACATAATAGACCGTCGGGCAATATTTGGAATTATCATAATTACCGGAAAGTTCTGAGGAATGGGCCGAGATAGCATCTTTAACATCAGCCCAGTCAAAGGTGGGGGTCTTATCGTTAGTCGCGGCATAATCAGAAGGTGAGATAAGATAGGGCGCATCCGGCGCGGTAGTATCAATGGTGAATTTGGCATAAGAAGAGCTCTGAGACCAGCCGCCAATATTTCCGGCACAGTCAATGGCCCGCACCCGCCAGTACCAGGTCCCTTCCGGCAGGGCCGGGGAGACAGTCATCTTGCCGGCGCCTCCCGGAGGCAGGCTGGAGTCGGAATCAGCGGTTACATTCAGCACCGGTGAAGAAAAATCTCCATCGTCATCTATCTGTATCTGATAAGAGAGAGCAGACTCCGGCTCGCTCCAATCTAAGCCGGGTGTACCATCGTTGGTGAAGCAATTATCAGTTGGATAGACGTAGACCGGCGCATCAGGCGGCGTAAGGTCAACCGTGAAGCTCAGCATGTTGTGGCCATAACCCTTATTCCCGGCTTCATCCACCGCAATAACCCGCCAGTAATAATGCCCCTCAGAAAGGGTGTAAGCCGGAGGCAAGGTATAGGTTGATCCTGTCAGTCCGGAGACAGAAATATCCGCATCGGTAAAATCATCGTTAAAGTCCAGCTCAAAGATATAGTACATGGTATGGTAACCGGAGTCAAGCTCATCCCAGTCAAAGGCAGGGGTCTGATCATTAGTACAAGTATTATTAGCCGGTGACCTCAAGTCCGGATCCGCCGGTATGGTGGTGCTGATGCTGAATGACCGGACAGGACTCCAACATGTATTTCCGGCCTTGTCCCGGGCTATTACCCGCCAGTAGTAGGTTGTGCCGGTATTAAGGTTATCAGTTGCCTTGCTTGTATACTTAGACACAGGCGGGGAGCCGGTGTTGTACTGGTCAATGACCAGAGGCGCGGTAAAACCGGCTTCAGTATCCACCTGAAGCTGATATGAGGTCAGGGTGGCATCGTTCACATCGTCCCAGTCGAATTCAACCGGGGTATCAGATAGAGTTCCACCGTGAGAAGGTAAAAGCAGGGAGGGTGTGCACGGCGGCACCGTATCGATAATCACCATCTGGGTCTTCCAGGGGCTGTAATTGCCGGCACAGTCAATCGCCCGCACCCGCCAGAGGTAGTTTCCATCAGGCAAAGCCGCTGTGTAGGCCGGTTCGGAAAGATCAGCCACATCTACTGCCGGTGAACTAAAGCCGGCGCTTGCCTCAGCGATTTGAAAGTCATAACGGAGATTTGAGCCGGAGGTGATTACCAGGGCATGAGTCTCATCCGGATTATAGCCGTCACCGGCCGTGTTGATATATGTCGCCGCAGTAGCGCTCCAATCCACCCATCTGGTTTGAGAGTGAGTATCCCCTTCACTCCAGATAAAGGTTGGAGTCCCATCCGTCCAGTAAGCGCCATTACCCGGTGTATCAGAGAGGGTTTGTGGGGTGGTCGGCGCCGTGGTATCCACCAGAAAGAGCCAGGTGGAGGAAACCGAGGTATTACCGGCATCATCCATAGCCGTGACCCGCCAATAATAGTAGTCCGTATTCGAGTCTGAGTCATCTAAACAAACGGGCGTCACGTAATTAGTGGCGGTCAGGCCGGCGTTGTAATAAGAGCTGCCTGCATTGCTGGTGTCAACAATCGGGCTGCTAAAGTCATCGGTATCATCTACCTCGATGAAGAAGGTCACGGCAGGTGGTTCATCCAATCCCCCCGGTTCTACTCCGAAAGGAGAGCCGGCCTTCCAGGATAACCTTGGCGTGCAGTCATTGATATGGACCTGCCGGCTGCAGAACTCACTGACCGCGCCAGGATAGAGCAGGGTCGGGTCAGGCGCAGTCCGGTCAACTACTACCGAACAAACCGCACTCCAATTACCTGCGGCATTGTTATTAGTCGGATCAATCGCCCGCACCCGCCAGAACCAGATGCCTTCCGCAAGATAGGTGTCAGCAGAAGATGAGTTGGAAGTGGCATAACCGGTTGAGGTGGTGGTCTCATTGATATCTACATCTTCAGAATCAGGGATGGAGAAGCTGCCGTCGTGATCGACATGGATCTGATAGTAAAGATCAGAAGGGGCGCTCGAAGGGTCAGAAACAGCGCCCCAACTGAAGGTTATATCCCCTCTCCGCCGATCCCCACAAACCGGGCTTTGAGGCACCGGTGCATCCGGGGTCGAGACATCATCCAGGTCAACTACAAATCGCCGGATATAGCTCCAGTTGGTGGTGTCTCCTCCATCATTGGCCATTAGCCGCCAGAAGTAGCTTCCCTCAGTAAGATCAGCGGTAGTCCCGGCAGCGCTTCCATTAATATCCCAGACATTCGGATCAGTCGCTGCTGTGCCAATAGTATAGGAAGTTACATTGCCAGCCAGCCTTATGGAATACAACGGACTATTGAAATCATTCTCATTATTAAACCGGGCAATCCGGAGGGTATAGGTATCGGCAGCATCCATCCCGTCAACCGCCTCCCAGAGGAAAGTCGGCTGGTTACTATTAGTGCTGCTCCCCTCCGCCGGAGACCTCAGAATAGGCCCCTTAATGATAAAAGACCAGGTAGACCAGGAACTCCAGTTGGAATAGGGCTTGCCGCCTTGATAAGCCATTACCCGCCAGTAGTATCTGGCGTAGGGAAGATTGGGCAGGGTACTATCTCCGGCAACGGCATCAAAACCAAAGTGGACCGTGGAACCGGCATCCCACGTAACAGTAGTCCACCTGGGCCAACTTACCGCTGTCCCGTCCGGATCGAACTCGGTCCGGGAGAGGAAATCAGTCCGCTTATCTACTTGAATAAGGTAAGTATCTCCGGTACCCAGGCCGGATACGTCCTCCCAGTCAAGGAAGGGTGTCGCCGAATAGGTTTCACTTCCATCGGTTGGAGAGACCAAAACCGGGGCAATGATATCAAAATACCCGATACTGCTGATAGTCGATTCATTCTCGATTACCCGCCAGTAATATCTTTTGGCCGTTCCGTCCGGGTTGGCCAATAAGGCCTGGGTATCACCCAGGATATAGCTCATCGTGCAGATCAAGTTTGTGGTAAAGAGGATATTTACTTCAAATTCTAAGGGATAGAGGAAATCTGACCGATCATCTATCTGGAGGATAACTTGAGTGGGTGTGTCAGTATGAGTCCACCTGAATACAGGTGTAGCGTCGATGGTATCTTCCCCATTAATAGGTGAAGTCAGACTGACTCCGTAGGCATCACTGGTTCCTATCATTGCGGCTAACCCGATGATGAAGACAAATAGTATGGTTACCGCTGTATTCAGGCCGGTTCTTTTCATGGAAAGCATACTCCGTAACTACTCAGCCACAAAGACACTAAGGCACTAAGATTACAAAATAACTGGTGTCTTGTGGTCTGGTGGTCTAATAAATACCAAGATACCAAACTACCAGTCACCAATTCTATATTTTTTGTGTCTTTGTGCCTTAGTGGCTGAGTAGTTAC
>JASEGY010000156.1:0-4002 GCA_030019105.1 bacterium
CCCTGAGTTATTGAGAAAATACAAAATCGCAGATTATGCCCGCGTTGAGTATAGATGCCGCTGCTAACTTCCCTTCCTCCGTCATTTTCAGGTCCTTCCCAGACAATATCGCCGCCTTTTCCGGTAAGCGTTTTGATCAGTTGACCAGCCTGGCTGTAAATCCTGATCCGGAAGGATGGCTGGATATCCTGGGGGAGATCACCGGTTAATCGTTTTTCCTCTCCGTTTACCAGGTAAATATCCCGGTTTCCGTTCCGATCAGAGGAAAAGGCTAACTTGAAGTAGTTCTCATCAGGAGAAAAAGCAGGAAAGACATCATCAAATTCATTGTTGGTTATTTGCTCAAGATCAGCGCCGTCAAGTCCTATGGTATATATTTCAAAGTCTCCATCCCGGTCAGAGGAAAAGACAAGCCGGTTCCCGTCAGGGGATATATTTGGTTCCCAGTCTATGCCCGGTGAAGTAACAAGGGCAACACTGTTGCCTCCATCCTCATTTATGAGGTATATGTCATACTCGTAGCCTTCCCCTGAGGCAAAGGCAATCTTCAGGGGAGATGGCGGCGGCGGTAGCGGGGTGGTGGCATAAGCAAAGTTCGAATAAGGGGAATCACCACCGGCCTCGTTCCAGGCCCTAACCCGGTAGTAGTAAGTAGTCCCCTCCTGTAATCCGTCATCCTGATAATCAACCGGCCCAGTGCCGGGCCGAGCCGGGACAGTAGCTATCTCAGTGTATGTCCCTGCTAAACCGGTTCTTCTCTCAATCTTAAAGCCGGCTTCATCCAGGGAATTATCCTGCCAGGCAAGGTTGATTTGGCTGCTTGAGACCGCTTCCGCCACCAGATTCCCCGGACTAATGGGCGGAATGGCCCCGGTAGTAAAACAGGCCTCTTCATAAGAAGAATCCCCTGTTTCATTGTAGGCAAAGACGCGGTAACAATAGGTTGTCTCCGGTGTAAGGCCGGAGTCAAGATGGATTTCTGTCCCGGCCCTGACCATAGCGATGGTATCAAAATCATCAGCCGTTCCTGTCCTGCGTTCAATCCTGAAGCCTGTCTCATTATCAGAGTTATCATCCCAGCTTAACCTGATAGAAGAGCTTGTTATTTCTGACCTCCTTAGATTACCGGGGCCGGCCGGAGGGATATTCAGGGTAGTAGCCTCAGCCGTATTGGAGTAGTCAGAGCCGCCTTCCAGGTTGTAGGCCCAAATTCGATAATAGTAAGTAGTCTTAGGAGTAAGACCCAGATCAGTATGGGTAGTAGTATTTGCTGTCGGTATTATCTTTACTAAAGAGTAGTCTGCTTCCCCCTTCTGACGTCTTTCTACTTTAAAGCCAAGTTCATTATCAGAATTGTTTTCCCAGTCGAGCCGAATTTGAGTTCCTGAAAGAGCAGTCGCTTCTAAATTATCCGGCTGGGCCGGCAAGACATCCCCTGGTGCGGCACAGGCCTGGTTGGAAGGTTTTGAGGCCGCATATAAATTATAGGCCCTGACCCGGTAACAGTAAGTATTTTCAGGGCTAACTTCGGGGTCTAAATAAGTAGTCACCGTGGTCGGCAATTCTTTTATTTGGACATAGTCGCCGCTATTGATCTTCCTTTCGATCCTGAAGCCGGTCTTATCATCAGAAACTGCCTGCCAGGAGAGATAGATTAGATTAGTCGATCTGACCTTAGCCAGCAGGTTATACGGAGGAGAAATAGCGCCAATCACACTAACCTGGGCCGGCAGACTATTATCAATCGGGATACTCTCGGCTAAGGTATTTGACAGGATAAAGTCGGTCAATTCTAATTTGCTGGTGGTCGAAGAGGTCCCGATAGATTTAAGCTCTATTTTAGCTAAAGAACCGGCCCCGTCTACGCCGTCAAGTCCGGGAACGTTGATAAAGACCTTGTAATTCCCCGGTGACAAAAGATTTCCCATTGGCGTGGCCGGAGCAGTCAACTCTCCCGCACGGGGCACACCTGATACCTCAAAAACAAGGGGATCAAAAATCAAGGTAAATACAACAGCATTAAGGTCCTCAATTTCAGTAACTTCTACTGAAACTTCAAAGGTATCACCGGCCTGAACATCAGTTGGAGCCGCCACCTTGATTACGGTTCCCATCTCCGGAGTAGCCACCTGGGCCTCATTGGAATAACTCGAATCTCCGAACTGATTATAGGCCATGACACGATAATAGTAAACAGCGCCCGGCTCAATATTCAAATCAGAATAGGTCTTTATATCCTCCCCAACATCGCCTATCAGAAACCAGATTTTCCCTTCTTTCTTTTTCTCGATCTTAAAACCGGTCTCGTTATCGGAATTATCCTGCCACTTCAGATCAACCGAAACGCTATCCACAACCGTAGTCTTCAGGTCGGTCGGAGGAGAGGGAGGAATATCCCAGGTAACGTTAGCAGCTTCATTAGAATAGGCTGAATTTCCCACCTGATTATAGGCCCTGACACGATAGAAATAAGGAGTATTGGGCTCCAGGCCGCTGTCAGAGTAAGTCTTTGTATTGGCCCGGAGAGCGGCTATCTCAGAATAGGTTCTTCCCTCGCTCTTCCTCTCGATCTTAAATCCGGTTTCATTATCAGAATTATCCTGCCAGGTAAGACTAATGGAACTGCTGGATGAGGCCACGGCTATCAAGCCGGTCGGAGGATCGGGCGGGATATCCGAGGTAACGGCTTCAGCCTCGTTGGACCAGGCGGAGTAACCCATAAGGTTATAGGCCCTGACCCGGTAGGAATAAGTAGTGTCCGGCTCAAAAACCCAAAGGTCGGCGTATGTCCTTGTATTGGCCGGGAGAGCGGCAATCTCAGAGTAGGCTCCCCCCCGGCTCTTCCTCTCGATCTTAAATCCGGTTTCATTATCGGAATTATCCTGCCAGGTAAGATTAATCACATTATTGGTTAAAGCCACGGCCGTCAGATTAGTTGGCGGAGAGGGAGGTGCCTCCCAGGTAACGGCCTGAGCTTCATTGGACCAGGCTGAGGAGCCTTCGGGACTGGATGCCCTAACCCGATAGAAATAAGTAGTGTCGGGCTTCAGGCCGCTAAAGTCAGCGTAGCTCTTTACATTGGCCGGCACGGTCGCTATGAGTGACCAACTGCCCCCTTTAGTCTTTCTTTCGATATTAAACCCGGTTTCATTATCTGAACGGTCGCTCCAGGCCAGCTCAATCTGATTACTCGACACCGGCCAGGCCATTAAATGATCCGGGGGTGAAATAAGGGGACCGCTGATGAAAACCAGTCCTGATGTGATTGAATCAGGCGGTATCTCCTCACCTGAAGAATCTCCAAAGAAATACGCCGAAAGTCCTATTTGGCTGCTCGATGAGGTGTAGCCGATAGCCTTAAACCTCATCCGCACCAGTTCTCCGCCGCCGCTTACCTCCTGTCCTAACACGGCCTGAAAACGATTATTGAGAATACTAACGCTCGGATTGGCCGAAGATATCAGGCTTCCGGCCTCAAGGGAGAGAAGTTGAAGAACATCATCGTCATAATCTACAATGAGGAACACGGTCTCTAACCCCTGCACCCAGCTCACCTCAATAGAGGCCTCAAATTCCCCTTCAGGGACGACCTCACCAGGCGCTTCGACTTAAGGAAGAACAACGGAGAAGTGGTCGCCTGGGCCTGGTTGGAATAGCCGGAATCACCCATAAAGTTATTGGCGCTTACCCGGTAATAACAGGTCGTCTCCGGCTCAAGGTTATCATCCTGATATGAGACCTCATTGGCCGGCAGGACAGCTATCAAGACAAAATCTCCCTTAAGTTTTCTCTCGATCTTAAAACCGCTCTCATTATCCGAGTTATCCGTCCATTCCAACTTCACCATCACTGTTGTAGGCCCTCACCTGGTAGCAGTAAACGGCATCCTTTGAAAGTCCTTCATCTTCATAGATGGTTTCATTATCGGAAGTAGGGGAATATAGAAGACGGTTTACGTAGTCGCTGTCAGGGGAATATAGAAGACGGTTTACGTAGTCGCTG
>JASEGY010000156.1:4099-7662 GCA_030019105.1 bacterium
CTGTCATAGCAGGTAGCTGTAAATAAATTCCAGAAAAACAGTTAGCAATAGTTAGGGAATATAGAAGACGGGAATATAGAAGACGGTTTACGTAGTCGCTGTCATAGCAGGTAGCTGTAAATAAATTCCAGAAAAACAGTTAGCAATAGTTAGAAACTGTGTTACTAATATTGCATGCCTTATCTTGCAAGAAAAGGAGGAAGAAGAGGACGGCCAAGGAAATAATTAATTCGCAGATGACCGGCATACTTGCATCTACGTAAAGCGTCTTCTTAATTTATAGAAAGTGTGTTATCAATATTACATGCCTTATCTTGCGAGAAAACATCAACTTGTCAACTCACTTCTGTATCACATATTCAATCGTGGCAACGCCAGGGGCGAAATCTTTCATAACCCGGAAGACTACCAGCAATTTATAACGATACTTTCCGGCTATGCCAATGATAATAACATTTGCATCTATCATTGGGTGTTTATGTCCAATCATTCTTACCCAAAAGAAGAGGACGGCCAAGGAAATAATTAATTCGCAGATGACCGGCATACTTGCATCTACGTAAAGCGTCTTCTGAACTTCTTCTTCCCATTGAACGGACTCAGTGCCATATCCTTGCTATATCCGATTTATTCCCTAATGTTTTATAGATAATATTCCTATGGCGCTCAGGGTTAATATTACTGCAATTATTATAGCTAAAATCAAGTACAGGTATTGTTTTTTCGTTTCTCTCAGCATCGCTACTACCGATCCCCATGTTCCAAATACTGCTGCAAAGCAACAGATTGCCACTCCCAACATAGCTATGGCATCACTATATGAAAGCTTGCTAAGATACCAATGTCCATGAACCACTTCACCTGCAGATTTTTCCCATATTGTATGGAGGTCGTGCCCTGCCAAAAGGTGTGAAATCAAAGCGGTAGGATCAGAAAATGATTTTACCCCTGCTAAAGACATTCCTATCCCAATACTTCCTATCACCATTCCTATAAGTGTCATCCAGTAAGCAAAATCCCCATAAACAATCCCTGCCAATGGTGGTTTAGGGGCATCATTTTTTTCCATATTCATTACACCTCCTATTTAGGCCACATTTCTATAGCTTTCATTACCAATCTAATCCCTGTACCAAACATAATTATTATAACTAAATACCTGATGAATCCTGCTTTCACTACAAGCATGAGCTTTGCTCCTATAAGTGATCCTACAATTAAACCAATCATACAAGGCACAGCAAATAGAGGAAGTATTCCTCCACCCATGATATAAGGCCAGATAGCACCTGTATCACCTATGCCAATCATTACCTTACTGCATGTAGCTGCAACCTTAAGAGGTGCCAGCATTACCAGATTGAATACAGGCACCATTGCCCATCCTGCACCCAGTCCAAAAAGCCCTGAAATTAAACCCACACCGGCAAACAAAATAGCACCGATATGTGCCCTCTTAACCTTATAATTTACCACTTTCCCTAACGAATCTTCCCAGTAGCCCATGGCTAAGCCTAACCGTTCAGTGAAGCTGTCAACTTCTTTAACCTCCGGGTACTCTGCCTTTTTTCCGGCAAAGACAAACAGTAATCCTATCCCAATTACTATTATACCCAATGCCCCTCTAATAAATACTTCCCCCTGTATGCCCATAGTGGCTTTTATGTATCCTGCTAAAAGTGCACCAATAATGGCGAATACTGTATAAGGCACCGCTCCATAGAATAGCATCTTGATATTTGCAATTCCCTTTCTTAGAAACGGTTTTGCAACCACCAATGCACCCACCATAGCCACAAATAATCCTGTAGACCTGATAACAAAAGAATCTATCGAGGTAAAACCCATCATCAGCGGTGTAAATATTACGCCTCCTCCCACTCCTGCCAGGACCGCAAAAATGCCTATAGCTATGCACACAATCAGCAATATAAAGAAAAGTGTGATAGGGTTTAATTCAGAGGTTGGAGTCACCTGAGTTGCCGATTCTACTATTGCCATAGCTGGACTGGCTATTAAACATATCACTAAAAAAACTATTTTTTTAAGTATATTTTCCAAATTTAAACCTCCATTTATTTTTAATGCTTTCCGGTTAGATAATGGCAACCTTTTCGTCTATCAGGGCATTCTCTAATCAGTTAAGATAGTCTTCCCATGCTTTGGCATTCATGCTTTGAAGAACATTAAGTTTTAATGCCTTATTTGTCTCAAGCATTAGCCTTGTCGGCAAATTAATTGTACCATCCTCTTGTTGACAATTATACAACAATTGTTGATATTTTGTCAACAAAAAATGGTATCCTCTTCAAAAGTCATGGTAGAATGATCAGGGGTCAGGGGTCAGGGGTCAGGGGTCAGGGGTTCAAGGTTGGTCACATTACGCGCCATCTAATCTTGCATCCTGACCCCTGACTCCTGATCCCTGCCTTGGCTCTTACCATTAGATTTGAAGAAGATACGTGGGTTTCGCTACGCTCCACCCACCCTACAAAATAGCCGAACCGATGAACATCGCCCGTTTTTCGTTGCTTCCCTCAACCGTGGTAACCGTTCACTCCCCCCCTACCTCAGTGGAGATTTTCGGTGGTGGGTCAGATTGACTATAGTGGTTAAGAAAAAGATTTTGGGGAAAGAAGGGGACGGTTTACACAACCTCCAGAACTACAATAAGTAACAAATAAAACATCCCCATTCTCGCTTCCGAAGATTGCTTTGATGCTACCAAATAACACAAAGTAGTGATGGTGTCAATATTTTTATTGTAATTATTTGGTCTTACTAAGGTTATATAAACCGTCCCCTTCCCTCGTTGGTGCTCACCCGTTAGTACTTTGATTTAGAAAAAAGCAACTAATATGAGGATAGACATCTGTAGGAAAATCTCTGCGACCTCTGCGTGAGCTCTGCGTACTCTGCGTTAAAAAAAGTGACGTATCTCTTCTCGATTTAGCTTTTATGCAGGGCGTTGTATTTAATAGCACACGGATGACACGGATTTAACGGATTTGCACTGATTTTATCCGTGGTAATCCGTAGTATCCGTGTTCTATTAGATTTTCATAATCAAAGTAGTAGCGGATGAGCACCCCCTCGTTACATAAGGCAGAAAGGTAAAAAGTATTCACAGGTTCATGGTTCAACGTTCAGGGTTGTTGCGTCTTTCGCCGCTTTCCGCAACCGTGAATCCTGAAGCTGTGTTACCCTCCATTAACTATAAATCTTTTTGATAATAAAGTCAAGAAGAAAACATCAGCAGGGCAATCGCATCAAAATTTATGTGGCCGAATTAAAAATGGCCCGCTCTCGTCCCTTGTGAGAAAAGGGTCGAGTTTAACCGAGAGCCTTCGAGGGGATAAAGGGGGTGAGGATGGCATGTTTTTAACCATTAGCGTGAGGCCACTTAAGACTACGATTTCCACCTCCTCATCAGCCTCTATATTTTCACCAACCGATTTTGCCTTCCATATTTCGCCCCCAACCCTGACAACTCCCACCGGTGTCAACGATTCTATAGCTCTTAAGATAAATATTTTGGGGTAAGCGAATTCAAGATAGGCTAT
>JASEGY010000157.1 GCA_030019105.1 bacterium
GAACCCTGAACTTTGAACCCTTTGGCTCTTACCCTTAGATTTGAAGAGGATACATATTTTTCAAGAGGTGGTGAGACTAAATGAATGAGCAATTAGATGGCCAGCAGCAAAGGCGGTACCAAGATGAGAGTAAGATAACTACCGAAGATCCGCAATCCGAAATCCGCAATCCGAAATCCGAAAGCTGTCCTCAGTGTAACAGCGAGATAGTTGTCGAAGCCAATTTCTGTCCTAAATGTGGAATACATCTGACCGAAGGGGGAGCAGACCGCATCGAGATAGAACGGATTATGGCTGATGAGAGGATCAGGCAGAGGGTTCGTCAGGAGATGTCGCCCAGAAAACAACCTCAGAAGAGTCCATGGCTGGCGGCTGTTCTTTCCCTGGTCTGGATTGGATTAGGCCAACTTTATCTTAGCCGGTATTTTAAAGGGCTTGCCTTAATGGTCCTCTTTCTTATCTCAAGTGTTTTTGCCGCTTCCCTGGCTGCCCTGGCTGCCCTGGGCAAGGTAAAAGGAGGAGTACCTGTCTTTGTATTGACTTTGGTCGCCGGGGCCTTGTGGTTATACAGTATAATTGATGCTTATCTTACCGCAAAACAGATAAATGAGGGAGAAGAATTTGAACCTATTAATTGGTCAATATGGGCCATACCTGTGATTACCGTGGAGATAGTTTTTCTTTTACTTTTAGGATTAGTTTCCAGGATTGTCTTTGAGAGCCTCTAACGGATTTCGGATTTTGGATTGCGGATTTTGGATTGAGGCTTGGGAACCGGTAGTATCCGTGGTATCCGTGTGCTATTAGATTTTCATAATCAAAGTAGTGACGGAGGAACACCTGGGAACCAGAGGTGCTTGGAAACCAGAGGGAAGAATTATGGAGAAGACGCAGATTACTAAAGCTGATGATACTGCTGCTTTGAGATTTGTCCCCAGGTCATTAACTCGCCTTTTCCAGGAATACGCTTATGAAGATATTGATCTCGAATTGCACGTTAATACGTTGATTGAGCGGACTTTGGAGATGGGGACCTGGGAAGAGCTGCATTGGCTGTTTCACACGTACGGTGTGTCGCGAATTGTAAATTATTTGCGCCGACTTGGCCACCGGCGCCTCTCAGCCAGGACTTTCAACTATTGGTGTAAGTTCCTGAGTATTGAGAATTTCCGTCGTGCATCATGGTCACAAATAGGCCGTGATGTATGGAATCCTTACTAATGCAACTGCAACGCAATCCTAAGCCCGAAATAAGTCGGCCCCACTGGGAAGCACTGACTTCTGATACGCAGGAACTATATAAACGATTGGCCACACTACCCTTCATTTCAGAATTCTATCTGGCAGGCGGAACCGGGCTCGCCATCCAGATAGGCCATCGTCTTTCTATAGATTTAGATTTCTTCAGCGATTCACCTGAATCAGTAGGGGCTGAACACCGGGACGCCCTAATAAAACTCTTGACCGATGACCCATCGCTAACCGTGATATGGGATAAAGACGGCACCTTTGTAGCACACTGGCGAAAGGTAGGAGTGAGTTTTTTTCGGCTAAACCGGCATCCTCTGACATTACCCCCGCTTTGGAATAAAGGCCTTCGAGTGGCCACAATCGAAGAAATAGGAGCGATGAAACTGGCCGCGATCCTATCCAGAGGTAACCGGAAAGACTATATAGATCTGTACTTCATCCTTCAACAGACTAATCTTAAACGACTTTTCGAGACAGCCGCAAGCAAATATCCGTATAATGCGGCTTTCCCTGCCTTTGCTACCCGGGCGCTCGCTTACTTTGAGGACGCTGAAAGTGATCCAATGCCTCAAATGATCATCACAGTTGGTTGGGAACAAATTAAAGACTTCCTGGAAAAAGAAGCCTTTAATATTGGCCGTCAGCAATTGGAATTAGAGAAGCTATGGCAGCCCTAAACTGAACTCAAAACCCGAAACTTTAAAAGGAATTATGGCATGGTTCAAAAAGGGTCAATTTAGGGTGACAATGGTAGTCTGGTGAATGGTAGTCTGGTAAATACCAGGCTACCATTCACCAGACGACCAGACACCAGTCTACCAAGTGTTACCCTGTTTTGAACCATGCCGGAATTATGGTATGTCTGAACGTAAGATTTATCCTGCTTTTAAAAAAGAAATGAAGCCCACAGAGCCTGCCCAGGAAAATCCGGAGCAGTTCACAGACCGTAATGGCTTTTTGGTCACTAAACGTGTCCTGCCCCAAATAGAATTTTCTGAAGACAAAGTCAAGGCTTACCTGGTTATTCCTCACCCTAAGATTACAGAGGGTGAAGCTGTTTTTGAGGGTTGTCTCAAGGTAGCTAAAAAAGCCGGGGTAAAAAACATAAATGAAATAGCAATCAAAAAGACCTTGATCAGCAGGACCTTTGGGAAACAAGTTCTTATTGCGGAAGGTGTTGCTCCTCAGCCAGGCAAAGACGGTTATTTAGCTTATCGTTTGGGAACGAAAGGTGGAGAAAAGGTCTTTCCCGGGCAGCTCTTAGCGACCAGAGTCCTGGCCAAAGAAGGCAAAGGCGGGGAAAAAGCTACCGGGGAACCTATCCCCCCCCCACCGGTTAAAGAGGTAAAAATCATTGCCGGCCATGGAGTTGTTCTGTCTAAGGATGGACTCCATGCATGGTCATCCATGGCAGGAGAAGTTGTTTGGGATGGAACTATTGTCAGCGTAGAAGAGGTCTATCATCTTAAAGGCCCGGGCTTAGAAAAAAGCGGCGATTTTACCGGCCGGTTGATCGTAGAAGAGGATATTAAGAAGGATATTTCTCTTTCAGCCACCTCTGATATTGAGGTTAACGGAAATGTAGAGGCGGCCACTTTGAAGTCATTATCCGGCATCAAAGTCAAGGGAAGTATTACTAAGGCCAGGATTGAAGCAAAAGAAGATATTCTGGCAGATTCCGTAAGTGAATCAAATGTCAAGACCTCATCAGGAAATGTGGTCACAAAAGAGATTAAAAATTCTCGAGTCGAGGCAGGTAAAAAAATAATAGCTCTCGGCCGTAAAGGAATTATCGGGGGAAGTATTACGGCCGGAGAAGAAATAAATGCCCAAACAGTAGGAGATGAAAGTGGGACAGCAACACAACTTACTGTTGGAGCGGGCGGAAAGATAGCTATCAAGGATTCCCTTCATCAGGGAACAACGGTAACCGTCGGAGAAACCCAAATGGAAGTAAATCGTACCATGAAAGGGATCAGCATGGGGCAGGGCAAGGAAAAAGAAATAGCCATGTGGGAATATGATCCCCCTCGTCTCAGGCGGACGATAATTAAACCCTCCTCAGATGAACACACTCTTACTCCGGCTCAGCTTCCGCCCTTTATTCTCTTAGAGACTTCTTCATTAGAAGAGGGCAGAAAGCAGGCGGCCAAGCTCCTTAATCTCTCACTAAATGAAATTAGTTGGCAAGAAATATCCAAAGCTGCCCATATGAGAGATAGCAAACTCCTCCACATAAGATTCTTCCCTACCACTATCCCCTATAAACCATGGGAACTTGAAGAAGAACGGAGAAAAAAGGAAGGAATCGAAGCAACCGGCTCGAAAGCAGTTGAGGCGATCAACGGTTTCTATAAATTGACTAATACCGAAGGCGGTCTATTTCTGATTGTCTTTGCGCCTAAAGGCGGGGGACAGCCGGTATCTGCCGCAGAAGTCCTGTCCGAAATAAGACAAAAAGAATACGCTGATATTAATCTTGATCTGATCAAACAAACTGTTTGGGAAAGGGAAGGCATCCCGATCAGGATCAGCTATCGACAGCTTGATCCGGAGCGTGATGGCCGGATTTCAATTGAACTTGCCCCGGATATGAGCTGGGCAAGAGCTACTGTTTATCCTCCACGAGGGAATGAGGGGACGGCTGTCGGGGTGGAAGATGTTATTGACGCCCTGAAACAAAAAGGAGTGGTGGCGGGGATAAAAAAGGAAGAGATTAAAGATATTTTTCTCTCTAAAGAATTTAGAACGCCGATTATGGTCGCTGAGGCAATATCACCTCAACCTGCGGCTAAAGATAAGATTGCATACAAGGTGCCGACAGAACCTCCTCCCATAAAATTTGTGGAAGACGAATACGGACGGGTGAATTTCAAGGAGCTGAATCTTATTCAAAATGTTTCCGCCAGGCAAGTTTTAGCTATATTGATAAGGGGGAATGGAGGAAAGCCAGGGAAGAAAATAAACGGTGAAATTATCCCGCCCCCGCTTTCTCCCCAGCCGATTGATCTGCCCCTGGGAAAAAATACTAAACTCTCAGAGGATGGGAACAGTATCCTGGCCACAATTGACGGGCAAGTCCTTTTTGTCAATGAACGACTGAATGTGGAGCCTGTCTATGAAGTCCAGGGAGATGTTGATACCGGTGTCGGAAACATCCGGTTCGTAGGGGCCGTAATGGTAGGCGGTAATGTCCCGGATGACTTTGAGATCGAAGCCGGCAGTGATATCCATATCCAGGGAACAGTGGAAGGCGCTAAACTGACTGCCGGAGGAAATATAACTATTGGCAACGGAGTGCGTGGTAGAGGCAAGGCTAAGCTCCAGGCCAAAGGAAATGTGGCGGCCAAGTTTATTGAAAACTCAAAAGTAAAGGCGGGAGGGAATGTCATTGTTCATAATGGAATTCTCCATTCCAGAGTAGATTCAGGGGGGATTGTAGCTATGGTTGGGAAAAAAGGGGTTATTATTGGCGGCCGGGTACGGGCCAAAAAGCGAATATCAGCCATCAGATTAGGCAATCGCCTCTATACTTCAACTCAGATCGAGGTGGGAGAAAATTATCAAATGAGGGAACAGTTAGCCCGCTTACAGAAACATCTGGAGAAGGCTAAGAAAGACCTTATAGAAACAAAATTAGGCATAGCTATTCTAAATCGGATCAAGGGAAAAACAGACAACCTCCCACCTAAAAAACAGGCGGTATTAATTCGTATGCTAACTCAGGCCAATGAATTAACTACCCTTATTCACCGGTATGTCCAACAGCGTATCTCCTTAGAAAACCAACTGGACGTTTATGATCAGGAGGAGCCGGAGAGGATTGATATCTCAAATCGAATATACCCTGGCGTGGAATTAACTATTCGCACGGAAACAAAGGTTATTCAAGAGGCTCTTAATGAACCGGTAACTATCATCTTAGAGGGAAAGAAATTAAGATTCGGGCCCTACCAGGGAGGGGAAGGAGCAGGATGAAAGGCTTGGCCATTGACAGAACCAGGTTGGTTGAAACTTGCGAACATAACGATATTGCTTTCCTGGGTGTATTTGGTTCTTTTGCCCGAGGAGAATCCAGGGCGGAAAGTGATGTTGACCTTCTGGTCAGCTTCTCCAGGAGGAAAAGTCTGCTGGACTTAGTCAGAATCGAAAGGGAATTCACGGAAGTCCTAAGAAGAACCGTCGATTTAGTGACAGAAGCATCCATCAGCCCTTACTTAAGAGAACGCATCAAAGCAGAGGTTAAGGTAATTTATGAACAAGCGCGATGATTCGATATACCTGCAACACATCTTGGATGCCATAAAGAAGATAGAGGAGTATCTCCAGGGGATTGAAGAAGAAAGGTTTGCTCAAAACACCTTGATCCAGGATGGTGTCATTCGTCAGTTGGAAATCATTGGAGAGGCAGTTAAGAATCTTTCGATGGACTTGCGAAGCCATTATACCGGCATATCCTGGAAGGACATCGCCGGCATGCGAGACAAGTTGATTCATCACTATTTCGGAGTTGATCTTAACGCAGTGTGGACAACAGCTACAGAAGATGTTCCCGTGTTTAAAGAAGAAATACAGAGAATTTTGAAGGAGTTACGACCAAACACCAGCTAACAAGTTACCAACTCACAAGGGGGTAAAAGACATGGCACAAAAGCAGAAGCAGTTGCGGGCAACTATTGATGAAAATGTAGTTGATGGAATCTATGTTAATATGGCCAATATTATGCATTCTCCGTCAGAATTTATTATAGATTTTGGCCGTTTGGTTCCGGGTAAAGCTGAGGCCAAAATATTAAGTCGAATTATTAGCAGTCCAACCCACGCCAAATATCTTCTCAAGGCATTGGAAGGTAATATCTCCGCTTACGAGAAAACTTACGGGACGATTAAAACCAACGAAGAGGAGCAGCGGAAGCTCGGATTTTGAACAGACTTATAATAAGCAATAGCCTTCATAAAAGCTAAAGGTAGTGATGCTATCCACACTCAGGAGTTAATCCTTTAGGATTTCATTATGAAAGGCTAAAGCCTAAAATCCGAAATATAGCTTGCTTTAGCTTTCGTGTGCCTCATTGATAATAAGTCCTATAGGACTTGTCAACTGACCACTGACAAATGAGCTATGAATTGCCAGGCAATCTTATTATGGGCAGTTATTATCTTGCTGTTTGCCGATACCGAAGGCGTTAAAGCGGAGACCTCTCTTTGGAGGCAGTTAGAGGGCGATCATTTTACTATTCATTATCCTCCAGGGAAAGAACGGTTGGCCGGGAACTGTTTAAAAATGGCTGAAAATAGCTACCTGGTAGTTACAGCCGACCTGGGTTATGTCCCTGAAGGAAAAACCTGTATCTACTTAGCTTTTTCCCGCCAGGAGCTTTCTTATTTTATTGGTGATGAATCCCGGCCATGGTTAGCCGGAATTGCTCTGGCTGAAAAGAATATTATTGTTCTTCGGCCAGGAAGCGGTGATATCGAGCGAACCATCAGACACGAATACACGCATATTGTCATGGGAAAGATGATTGGTAACAATAACCTGCCTCTTTTTTTAAACGAGGGTCTGGCAATGTATGAGGCCAGAGAATGGCAACTGTGGCATCACTTTGTCCTGGGCCAGGCCACCTTAAGCAGGTCCCTTATTCCCCTCTCCGCTCTTTTTCAATATCCGGAAGATAGATGGAAGACCTATCTTTCTTATGCCGAAAGCTTTAGTATGTTGGCCTATATCTTAAATGAATTCGGTCAGGCCGGAGTTCAAGAATTAATCAGGGAACTGTCTAAGGGAGATTCGATAAACACGGCCAGCTTAAAAGTCCTGGGAAGAGACATGGCGACCCTGGAGGAAGAATGGAAGCTCTACCTGAAGAAGAGGTATAGCTGGCTTTCTGTAATCACTTCCACCCTCTTTTTGTGGGGGCTAATGTCTCTTTTCCTTATCATAGGTTACTTGAGAAGAAGGCAGCAATACCGTAAACGAATCCAGGAGTGGGAGGAAGAAGAAAAAATATTCCGAGAGGTCTTGGAGTAACAAGAAATGGCCGCTAAATATTCAGACCAAGAAATCGAAGCGTTGCTTCGGGAACGGAAGCCACTTCCATCAGACTACCGAACACGGATTCGCTTACGCGCCAAACGTGGACATAAAGAAGGAGAACTGAACATTGAAGGTGTAAATGAAAATCAGTTCCGACTCATTTTACGACAAAGCAATTCCAATTTGCTTGACTTCTCCATCATCCTTGCGGTGTGTCCTCAGGAGACAACTCAGCTCTTTCGCCTACGAAGATATAATGGTAAGAGCCACGAGCATACAAACCATATCGAAGGCAATAGATTTTATGACTTTCACATTCTTAGCGCGGCCTCTGGCCGCAACCAAACCAATTTTGGATTGCAGATTGCG
>JASEGY010000158.1 GCA_030019105.1 bacterium
TATAATCTGTTGGGGATCCACTAATATCCCTTTATTGGGAGGAGTATATGCACATATTAAAAAGATAGAGGGCCATCTGTCGGCGAAGGAGTTTGTGGGGGATGAAATGGGATTCCGCTACGCTCCATCCCATTTCATCCCCCACAAACATCCACCTTAACGCTATTTGTCTGCTCTTTTCTGAGGTCAAAATAAGAAAGGCCTCCTGCAATAATTTTGAAAAAGAAGTAGACAAACTGCCGGATGAGTTGTATAATTTAACCTAGAAAAAGTGGGGAATAAATCTGAAACTGAGGTGGGGAATAAATCTGAAACTCGACACGCAAGGCTTAACTTGAATTTGAAATGAAATTCTTTAGTAATTTTTCCCTTTTTCCCATACTTTTCCATTTTTCCTTATTTACATCTGTAGAGTAGAGCACTGGCGCAGTAAGGTTTTCGGTGCACGCATCTACTAATCTCCTATTTCCATCGCCCCCTCATCAAACCATGCGTGAAGTTTTCCCTCATACGGCTTTCCGATAACCGCTCATCTTAAAGCATTCATCTATTCAGATTTGGCTTTAAGGTATATCTTCCTTTAGAGTTCCTGAACTATCCGTAGCTTATAGGTTATTCACCAGTCTACTGTCCCTCCCTCTGCCAAAAACATCGGTTAAAGCAGAATCCCTTCGCTCATATAGGTTTATGTTGTTCCTATTTTCATCGCTACTATGAACTCCTCCGACTGCCCCTTATACACTCTGTCATTTCGGTCTCTGCCTTATAGACAAAGCTCTTAGCATAAGAGGCTCTCCCAAGTTCCCTTCAAACTCTTTCTAAACATACCACCCCTGATACCCCGAAGAAAATCTATCCTGCCCGTGTCTATTCCTTCAGATAGATTATTGACTTCGTCCACCGTTCACAGGCTCGTCTTTCTCAACTAAGTTTACGAGGCTACATATAGGTTCATTTTCGTTACGGTCTGCTTGTTCGTCTCTCCCGCCTATAGCGGAATTTGTCAGGTGGCTTCAACCCTACAGATTACTCCATGAGATTGCACCTCAAACTACACGGCTAACAGACAATTACCGTGACTGACACTTTTCAGTCAGTTAGGTTTCAAAAAGCTTATCTTGGCACGCGAGCGGTTTCTTACGCTCGGTTACTACCTTACGCCTGAGTGTTTTACAACTCCGAGCACTACCTTGACGCCTGACTGCTTTTTCAGCCTTGAGTACTATCTTACGCTTGACCGTATTCTTACGCTTATTTACTATCTTACGCCTGCCGGGTTTCACCTTCACACCGGCTGCACCTTCGCCGCTTGGTTTCACCTTCGCTCCTGGCTGTTTTCTCAGCCTTGAGTGCTATCTTACGCCTGAGTAATCACTTACGCAAGAGGCTAACGACTGAGCTCACCTGCCCAAAACCTTTGGTAGATAACGGTGGATGAACCACTAAGCTTTGATAGCAGTATAACCTATCAAAAAACCCCGAGCGGTTTTGGGTCAGGTGCAGCGACTGGTTAGGCAAATTGCTTTTTAAGTCAGAAATTAATCAAAAACTCAACAACATCCATTTAATATTCACCCGCAGATTGCTCGGGTACACATTCACCTCTCTCTGTCAAATTAATATTCACCCGCAGATTGCTCGGGTACACATTCACCTCTCTCTGTCAAAACTCGCCGAATGGCTTCAAATGCCTCATCTCTCCATTCTTCCCTATTGTTTTCATTCCATATTTCAAGCAATTCTTGGGTGCTCTTTTCTCTCATCTTAGTTTGTATACTTTCGGCCGTTGCTTCATCTATCTTAGATGAGGGTAATGTTTCAATACTATCTCCTTTCCACTGGTGCAACAGTGTAGCGAAAGACTCAGCAGTATGTGGATTTTTATATCTATGGGTAGTTAAAAACCCAGTGACTGCCGTTTCGCTTGGGATGGTCCATGTGATTACTTCGGCCTGTTTCCCTTTTTTGGGTGTGTAGGTTACTTTGAGGGTCGGTGACTTAATAAGCAGGCCTTTTTGACCAACCTCGATACTTAGTACGTCTTTAGGTTCAAGAGAAAGTACTATTCCTTTTTCATCATACCTACCATATACCAATCTTTTATTTGTTAAGATGAGCTTGCCTTCAAGAGCGGAGCCTGCTGCTGTAAATCCGCCAAGTGTTATATCACGGGTTTTTCCGTACATTTCACCTATCCGTGTCTCCCCAGCTTCTACTTTAATTCCCTTAGGTTCCTTAATAGCTTTTCGTCCCATACGAGCCGCAATGATGATAATTATAGCAGCGAGGACGAATGCAGCTATGGTTACTATACTATTTATTATATCCGCTGTCATTATTATCACCTCCGTTATTCAACCTTCTTTTATTGTTGTTTGATCATCATCCTGATTCTTAACGTCTAAGCTAAGGGACGCGGCGTTTCGCCGCGTCCTGCTTGAGCGAGATATTAGGTAATTTTAATGTTGTCCTGCTTATTTTTCTGGTCAATTCTGTTTTGTTGCACTATGAGTAGAACTCCAATTGATAAAAAAGTCAGTGCAATGACAAAGGACACAATGGGTGCAATCCACCCGGTTCGTACCTCCAAACCACTACCCTTTGCAAAAATCCAAGAAAAAGTGACCAAAATAAACCAGCCTCCGAGAATGGTCGAAATAATCCCCAAAAGAACCTTTTTGCGTTTCCAGTCCCACAAAAATAAACCTAACAAAAGGAAGAGAATTCCCGGAAGTAGAAGCAATCCTAACATTAGTAGACCACTACGGATAGGATTCGGGGGAGCAAAAACCAAGAAAAGTCCCAGGGACATCTGTATACTCATTGCAAGGCATAACCCCCCTAAGCTGAGAAAAACAATACCTATAACTCTTTTGAGTATATCTTTGGCTGACATGGTTAACTTCTCCTTTACTAATAATCAAAATTCCGCCTAACATATTATTAAGCAGTTTTCTGGATAATATCAGAATTTTTTGGCCCCGTCAAGAAAATAAAAAATACTTCTTGACGTAACTACTTAAGTTTATTATAATTGATTCTTGGATAATATACCTTCCGTCATGTTAGCCAGTTTCTGTTTAACATACTATGCTCAAAATACCGGATAATATTTTAGTTCAATATGAGGCCATCCTTACAAAAAAAGGATTGGCTGTCTCTGTTCACTCTGATTATAAAAAATGGCTTCGGTACTTTTTGGATTTTTGCGGTAAATACCCCGTGCCGGCTTCCAGGTCGGAGCGGGTGCGCTTATTTATCGAAAAGCTGCGGGAAAAGAAGCAGACACCGGACCAGCAAAAACAAGCCGGCCATGCCATATCTCTTTATTTTGAGTCAATACGAGCTCGATTGGAACCTACCCCTGCCATAGTGGACCAAACCCTGCCTGTGCCTGTCAATACGAAAACAACACTAAGGAAAACAATACCTTGCTGTTTATTTTTCGGCATATTTTCAAGAAGGACTTCGGAGATCACCGGGATGTACCCCGGGCGAAAAGATCAAAATATATACCCGTGGTACTTTCCCGAAAGGAAATAGACGCTGTTTTAAAGTATCTCAACTATCCCTTTGATCTTGTGGTTAAATTGCTGTACGGATGCGGCCTCAGGTTATTCGAATGTCTGCAACTGCGAGTAAAAGATTTCAATTTCGATGCCAAAATTCTTACGATCCACGGAAAGGGGAAAAAGGACCGAACCGTGCCTATTCCGCGGATAATCGTATCTGAACTAACGGGCCAGATTGAAGCTGTGAGCAAACTCCATGACCAGGATCTCGCGGCAGGCTATACAGGCGTTTTTCTCGACAACTTGCTCGAAAAGAAATATCCCTCCGCCGCGAAGGATTTCTCCTGGCAGTGGTTCTTTCCGCAAAAGACGCTTACCCCGATTCCGGGCACAAAAGATCTCCGCCGGTATCATCTTCATGAAACGCATGTTCAGGAAGCCCTTTATGAAGCGGTCCGGCGGGCCAAGCTTACCAAGCGCGTCACCTCCCACACCTTCCGCCACAGTTTTGCCACTCATCTTTTGCAGGCGAATTACGACATTCGGACAATCCAGGAGCTTCTCGGCCACAGCGACGTGAAGACCACGATGATCTATACTCACTGCGTACCGAGCAGGACAGTGAAAGAGTCCAAAAGTCCGCTGGATTTTTGATGTTCTTCGATGTTCTCTTAAGAAAATCAGGTGTCAAGTTTCAAATTTAATTGATAGGAATTTTGATTTTAGGGCAATTCGGAAGAAGTGTTATAGAAATGTCCCCTCAGAAAGATTAGTGCGCTGTTTGCCTAACGAGAAAATTACCTGCCCAAAACCCCAGCAGATAAAGCGTGGATAAATCACTAAACTTTGATAGGGTACAGAACTTCGAAAAACTACAGACTGTTGGCGGTCAGGAGGTGCGAGTGAGGTAGGTACAGCCAGTTACCCGAACTGCCCCCTCTCAGATCCCGGCGTGCGGAATTACCGCACCGGGCTCCCCGAGACATCTCGCTTGCGCACTGACATGTTTTGATCTGCGCATCATTCCGTTATCACCCCTGTCATTAATACGTTCCTCAAGCATTCGAAGCATCCATTCGTGGTCTATATTGTCAAAGAACCCTCGAATGTCTGCCTCGCTGACCCACTCATACCCCTCAAACCGCAGTTGGCGATTTAAATTCCCTATTGCCTGATGCGTGACTAACAAAAACGCCTAAAGTTTTGGCCCTGACTCGAAGAAATCCGAGCCCCATCGGCTCGCCGACAAGCGATGCTACGCAATCCGCAGAAGCATCTGACTGAAATCCTGCAAAGGTGGCGTGATCCATGACTTTAGGTAATGTTGTTAATCACGGCCTGATGAATGTTTCTTTGAGGACGATAACCATAGCTAAAATCCTCAAAATCCGCCTCATAGATGGCAATAAGAATTCGTGCCACTGCTGTCTGTACGAGTTTATCCTCCACCGTTGGCAGGCCCAATGGACGCATCTTGCACGGTGATTTCAGGATATATATACTCGCTTGATGTAGGGTGGGCGATAGCGTTTCTCCTTGAGACGTTGAACCAAATCCTTGATATTGGCTTCAAGGTCTTTCTCATACTCCTCAAGGCTTACTTCATCAATCCCTGGCGCCTTGTCCCGCTTTAGATAGCGGAAACACTCTCGCAGGAACTCTTCGTTTAGACAACCATAGAGATTGCCAAACTTGTAATGCGGATCTTTACATGCCCTCTTTGCTATTCCCACAAGTAGAGGTTCTCATCCGTTTACTCCGTCTCTCCTTACGGTTAGATGTTTCCTGTAGAGGCTACGATGTCCCGTCCGTCCCTTCCCCGTGTGACCGGTCCTACCGTCTCAGGGTACTATGGACGGATCTGACTCCCCTCCATCATTCTCCACGCCTTCCCTCTTGGGTTGGTTAGTGAATACCTCCTTTTGAGGAGATGCAGGGGTCTCCCAGGTCCTTGTACGTTCCTCTCTGTGCATGCCACGCCTTTTGTTAACCCCGGCTGCACACCAGCGCCTTTACCATAACGGCTGCTTCGTTATTGGCTTAAAGTCAATCGCCAACTGTCGCCGTGCAAGCATCTCTCTACGTTGTCGGGGCGATATCAGGACTTCGGGAAGGTGCGAACTCCCCTGTGGCCTACACCGTTCCCTGTGTACGCATAAGTTTTTGTTGTTCGGTAAGCTGTCTCCTGTGTTTGTGTCCCCTTTCGGGCTCGTTAGGTACAGAAGACCGTTAATTCCTAACGCCGGGAGTTTCTGGTCCGGTACTCCTTAAACCGTACTCAAGCTTCCTCCTTCATAACTACAACACTCGGTAAGAGCGGGTGGTTAACCCTTACTCTACGGGGACCTTCACCCCGTCAGGAACGTCAAGTTTCTCTTGGCGCACGCGATTGGTTATGTGGTCATACTGTACGGACATGGTTGTATTTCAATATCTTTTCGTCTACTGTTAGCAATTCAAGGCCATAAACTTGAGCCGTAGCAACAATAGTCTGGTCGACAGGATCACGATGGAAATTACCAGGTAGTTTTGTTGATGTTATTGCAATTCTGGGTGTTAGCTCGATTAACTGCACACTTGGCAAGGTTGTTGCAATTTCCATCCACTCTTCAATTGGACATGCCAATTTCAATCTGTTATACTCCACCAGCTTAGCAACTTCCCAACATGATATGACACTCACAGCTAAACCATCTACTCTATGATGTTTTATGACCTGCCTGTGTTGTTCAGTGAGTTGGCCACTCTCATCTGCGAACCATACCCAAATGTGCGTGTCCATTAGTATCATCGCAGTGACTCCCAATTATCTTGTGCTACGGGTTCTGTGGGGTTAATATACTTAATTACTTTACCGCGCAAGGGTGAAGAAACTGACTTGCGCACTTCTCCCTTTCGCCCCAAAACGATGACCTCAACCAATTCTCCCTCTTGGAATGGGAGAGCATTGAGCTGCAATACACCGTTTGTCGCAACCCTTTTTTCAACTCGATAAGCCTCCATTAGCAACCTCCCTTCTCATGCATTATTCTGAACCACATAACGCCTGAGCTCAGCCGCCCCGCTTCTGAGGGGTCGGCTGCAGCGATTTGTTAGACAGAGCAAAATCAAACTTTTCTTTATAGCATTACTGTTCTACTAATTCTACCCTTCGGTTCTTTGCACGGCCTTCTTCAGTTTTGTTAGAAGCAACTGGAGCTAATGGTCCTACACCAACAGGATGGAGTCTTTTTGCATCTATTCCATACTTGGGGATGAGTGTCTTTACCACTGCCTCAGCACGAAGTTTTGAAAGTTCCATATTAGAGTTCAAGGTGCCAACATTATCGGTGTGACCCACTACATATAGACTGAGCTTGGGATTTTGCTGAAGAAGTTTAGCAATTTCTTTAAGAACTGGCTCAGATTCAGGCTTTACATCTGCTTTACCAGTGTCAAAGTAAATCCCATAAACAGATACATGACCAGTTTTGGCTATATCTTTTGCTAATGATTCCGCGTTCACGTTCACTGTTACCAATCCTATTTCCATAGGCTTGACTTCGATAACATCAAGTTGAACAATCGCATGCGAATACCAGCCCAGAGCTACATAAAGAGCTACATAAACATCTCCTTCCTGCCGAGTTAATTTTGCAGATAGATAGCGTCCTTCACCACCTAAATAGGCACCCAAGTACTCTGTAGAGCGAGAAATAATAGCGGCAGCGAATGCATCTTGCCATCCATCTCCTAATTCCTTGCTTGTGGCACTAAATAAGGTTTCAAAGCCAGCCTTTTTCAGCGCTAACTCGTAGTTACGATATATCTCAAGTGTTGACCTATCCTCTGGAGCGGAATATGTAATCTGCGTTACCTTTCCCTCTAACTTTTGGCTTTTCGTCAACTTCCATTCTTTATCAACTTTGCCCAGAGGAAGAATATATTCATCGAATTTTGTCACTTTGTAATAGCCGATTATTGAGCCTGGATACCGTGAAATCAAAGGATGGTCTTTACTCCCTTCAACATCCTCCTCTTGTGCAAAGGCAATACTGGTTGCCAATAATCCCAGTATACTATTACCCCGCAACATTTGCGTTGTCCGCGAGAATGTTACGATTGC
>JASEGY010000159.1:0-2656 GCA_030019105.1 bacterium
TTTTCCTCTGTGTCTCTGTGCCTCTGTGGCAGATTCCGTTTGCACAGGTCGAAATATTTATCTTAAGAGCTATAGTTACCTTTTAACCAATGAAATACTTAGAATACATCTCTCAGCTTCAGATTGAAGACCTTAGAAAAATAGTAGAGACAAATAATTTAAAATGCAATATATATTCCCAGGCCACGCTCATAAAACAAATCTTGACCCATTTTACTGACCGAAAATTCCTGAGAGACCTCTTAACTAAGCTTAAATTAATAGAGAAGACTGCCCTGGCCTTTATTCTTTTCTCTTCAGACGAAGTTGGGGTCGATTCAAGAAAGTGTGATTCATGGATAACTGTGCTGCTAAAAGGAAGAACCAGCGTGGAGGAGGTTATTGAATCACTCCGCCGGCGGGGGGTAGTCTTTAATCATAAGCTTGATCATTATCGTCAGGTCTACTTTGTTCCCGATGATTTGAGGGTTTTGCTGCTTGACCTGCTCGTGAAAGGGGCGGTAGATCGATTAGAGGAGCTTAAGAGGAAGCCTCCACTTGTGGCAGATAACGGGTTTGCCTTAGAACAGGACATTTTCACTTTCCTGGCCCACGTTAAACGGGGAGATATTAGATTGACTCAGGCCGGGACGATCTTTAAGCGAAGGCAAGAAAAGATACTGGCTGATTTTGTGAGGAAGTCGGATATCCCTCAACCGGCAGGTTATTATCCTTATCTTCCCCGGTTTGCCTTTATAATAACCTTTTGTACAGATTATGAGCTTATCAGGATTGACTCATCAGTCATAGCCGCCACTGAGAAGGTGATCAATTGGCTCAAGCTCAACCCGACAGAAAGAATGCGACATCTCTACCACTATTACCTTGCCACTTTTGACCATAGCGAATGGGATTTCCTTATTCTCGCTATTATTCCCAGGATAGAGGGTAGGGGATGGATAACGATCAAGTCCCTGGATAAAGGGATCGCTTCTTTTTGGGGGGAATCATTTTATGATAGCGTTCCGGATATACGGAACACATTTCTGCTGGAATTCCTTGTTTTTTTAGGCATAATTGCCCTGGGTGAGCCTGTTGCCGGGAATTATACTGCCTTGAGAGTAACCGATCTTGGCCGGGCTATTCTGAAGGGAGAGAAGCAAGGGTTTGTTGTGCCGGTTGAATCTTCCTATGTTCTTCAACCCAACTATGAAATGTTGGTTTCGAGAAACATTGATCCGCTTATTCGCTGGGAATTGGAAGAGATCGCGATAGCCCGGAAGACGGATCAGATGATGATTTATCAAATTACCAGGGATTCTATCCGCCAGGCTTTTAAAAAGGGAAAGACCGAGAAGGACATCTTGTCCTTCCTGAGGCAGCACACTAAACAAGAGCTTCCTCAAAATGTGGAATATTCTATTAGGGATTGGGCGAGGGAATATGGCCGGATTTACTTTATGGAGGCTTTTCTGCTTCGATGTGATTCAGAATCGCTGGCTATGGAACTTAAAGGGTCAACGAAGCTCAGCCCTTTCATTCGGGGAGAACTTACCTCAAAGGACCTTATTATCAACGGCCGTGATCATCAGGAGATAGTTAATCTTTTAGAAAAAGAGGGCTACATGCCCAGGGCCGAAGTGCAGAGGTGCGAGGAAGCGGGGGTGCGGAGGAGCAGGGGTGCGGAGGAGCAGGGGTGCGGAGGAGCGGGGGTGCGGAGGAGCAGGGAAGTTGAGGAGCAGGGGAACTGATCGGTAATTTTGGGTGTCCTTTATGTCCTTTATGTCCTTTATGTCCCTTGTTCCTTTGTGGCAAATTTGATTTGGTTGCGGTGGGAGGCCGCGCTATGCGAGTTAAATATTTCTTAATAGAGACAGGTCAAATAGCCCTTCTGCTAAGTAAGATGGTCAGAGGCATGTTTAGCCCGCCTTTAAAGGCGAAGCGAATAATAGCCCAAATGGTGGAGATTGGAATAAATACGCTTCCCATCGCGGCTATTATGGCTATTTTTACCGGTATGGTCCTGGCTGTGCAGACCTATTATCAATTTAAAAAGGTTGGCATGGAGATGTACATCGGCACTGTTGTGGGGGCCTCAATGTGCATGGAGTTAGGGCCTGTTCTGACGGCTATCATCGTGGCAGGTAGAGTCGGTTCCTCCACGGCGGCTGAATTGGGTACAATGAAAATAACCGAACAGATAGATGCCCTGCGAACCATGGCCGTTGATCCGGTTAAGTACCTGGCCGTACCCAGGCTCTGGGCTGCCTTGATTATGCTTCCTATCTTGACTATCTTTACTGATTTTATCGGGATGTTTGGGGGATACGTCATGGGAGTTTACCGGTATGGGATTAAGTCTGCTCTTTACATAGACCGGACAACCTGGTTTCTTGTCCCCTGGGATATGCTTAACGGTCTGGTCAAGTCTGTCTTCTTTGGAATAATTATTGTGGTTATCGGCTGCCATAAGGGATTTGTGGCCCAGGGTGGAGCGGAAGGGGTCGGAAAAGCGACTACCTCGGCAGTAGTTACCGCTTCTATTCTCATTCTTGTCTTTGATTATTTCCTGACAGTGCTTCTGTTTATTAATAGAGGGTGAGAGGGAACTTATTTCCAAGACCCATAGGCATCAACTTAAGCTGAAACTTCTACTACACAACAAGTTGTGGAAACA
>JASEGY010000159.1:2663-7614 GCA_030019105.1 bacterium
AGACCCATAGGCATCAACTTAAGCTGAAACTTCTACTACACAACAAGTTGTGGAAACAGGAGTTTAGGCTTTAGCCTTTCATCCTGCTGGTATTGGCCATAAATGAAACCCTAAAGGGTAAATTCCCTTCCCAGGTGACTGTCGGGTAAATTTTGTACTTTGCGCATCTACTTGGCCGATAAAGAGTTATGCTTAAGTTGATGCGCATGGGGAACTTATTTCCAAGACCCTAAGTGGTTTGTTAAATTGGACGCAAGAAAGGAGGAGATTTTATGCCCGTTTCCGGAAAACGCTTAGAGGAAATTAAAGCGATTCCTGAGGAGAAGATTGATACCTCAGACATCCCTGAGCTTGACGAAGACTTTTGGAATGAAGCAAAACTTGTGATACCCAAAACCCATCTTCGTGTTGAAAAAGACATTCTGGAATGGTTCAAGGCGCACGGACAGAATTATCAAGCTCGCATGAACACCGTTTTGAGAAATTATGTCGAGACTCACCGAGCAGTCTGTCGGAGTGAAATAGAGAATCCCAATGTTCACGGCATCTTGTTGTAGTTGCAGAGCTTGCTCTGCCAAAACGTCGAGCAAGCTCGACCACTACAAAATTGCGCACAGATAGATTTTCTCTCCGACAGACTGCGAGCGCCTTAGAGTCTATCCCTACAACGGCGATGATCAAGGCCGATACAACAGACAACGGACGACTGACTAAAATGATTAAAATAACTGACCTCTGGAAGGCCTTTGAAGACCATCAGGTCTTAAAGGGCGTTAATTTACACATTAGACAGAACGAAGTGATGGTTATTATCGGTCAGAGTGGATGTGGAAAGAGTGTGCTGCTGAAGTTGATCATAGAGCTCCTCAAACCTGATCGAGGTAGAATTGAGATATTCGGGCAAGATATTACCCGGCTTAAAGGAGAAGCCCTGCATAAGATTCAAATGCGAACCGGTATGGTTTTCCAGGGTTCCGCGCTTTTTGATTCCTTAACAATAGGGCAAAATGTAGGATTTTTCCTTTATGAACATACTGATTTGGATGAAACAACCATCTCCGGAATAGTTAAGGAAAAACTGGCTCTGGTTGGTTTAGAGGGCATTGAGAATAAAAAACCCTCGGAGCTTTCCGGGGGGATGAAAAAGAGGGTAGCTTTGGCCAGGGTCATAGCTTATGAGCCGGAGATCATCTTCTATGATGAACCAACTACCGGAATAGACCCTATCCGTGGGAGCGGCATAAACCGGCTGATTAAGAAGTTGCAAGAAAAATTCTCTTTAACCTCGGTAGTGGTAACTCATGATATGGTCAGTGCCTACCAGATTGCTGACCGAATCGCTATGTTATACGATGGCCGAATCATTGAGGTGGGTACGCCGGATCAGATAAGACAGACAAAAGACCCTGTAGTTCGTCAATTTATTACCGGCGAAGCCAATGGGCCGATTCAGTGAGTCCTTCAGCAGGTCTGTTTTGACCGTCCAGAAACCAGGTTTCTCTAAGAAACCTGGTTTCTATGAACTGGGATACAAGCCAATTTCAGACACCACCGAAGAACTATAGTATTCAAGAAAAAGATTTTGGGGTTAGCTTTAGTTGTATAGCTTTTAAGATAATGTTTTTGGGGTAAGCGAACTCAAGACAGGTTGTTCAACTTTTGGAATTAATCCTTTAGGATTTCATTAGTTATGAAAGGCTAAAGCCTAAACTCCAATTGATAGCCAACCCCAAAATCTTTTTCTTAAGCACTATAGGTTGTAGGTTGTAGGTTGTAGGCGCAACTTACAACTTACAACCTATTACCCCAAAAACATTATCTTAACTGGACAGCAGTAAGTTCTCAGCTTTTCCCAGAATGAATACTCTGTAAGTTGTTGAAACTAAAGCCTTTTCTCTACGCGATTGCGTCTGAACTGCGAAAAACTTAAGTGTCGAAAAATCAAGCACTTATGGAGAACTTGCTACTGACCAGATCTTAAGAGCTAGATGATCGAAGCCGGCCAATCAGGATATAGACTTGCCTTCCAGGGCCTGCTCAATGACTTCATCAATAGTTTCTACGCCAATAAATTCCAGTTCTTTCTTGACCAGTTCAGGGACATCAATCAAGTCCTTTTCATTCTTTTCAGGCAAAATAACGGTCTTAATCCCGGCCCGATGGGCAGCCAGAACCTTTTCTTTGATCCCGCCCACAGGAAGGACCTGCCCCCGCAGGGTTACCTCGCCGGTCATGGCCAGGAAGGGCCTTGAGGCTCGATTGGTAAGTAAAGAAGCCAGGGCAACAGCCATAGTCACCCCGGCGGAAGGTCCGTCTTTAGGTATGGCCCCGGATGGAACGTGGATATGGATATCAGCATGCTCAAAAAAATCCTCGGCAATATCAAGCTCTTTCGCCCTGGTCCGCACGTAAGTCAAAGCTGCCCGGGCTGACTCTTGCATCACGTCGCCTAATTGACCGGTCAGGGTAAGGCCTTTCTTTCCCTTCATCCTGGCGGCCTCAATAAAAAGGATGTTTCCTCCGGTCTGTGTCCAGGCCAGACCAACAACTACGCCAGGTTCCAACTTTCGTTCCGCCACCTCCGGGAAAAATTTCAGGGGGCCGAGGAACTCCGGCACATCAGCCACCGCAACCCTCTTGCCTCTCGCCTTGCCTTCGACTATCTCTCTGGCTGCTTTTCTACAAATAGTGGCGATCTCCCGCTCTAAATTCCGCAGACCTGCCTCACGAGTATATTCCCGGCTAATTCGAGAAAGTGCCTCCGACTCAAAGCTTAAATCCTCCTCCTCAAGCCCATGTTCAGCTAACTGTCTGGGAACAAGAAATTTTTGAGCAATAGACAACTTTTCCTCTTCAGTATACCCGGACAGATCAAGGGTTTCCATTCGGTCCCGCAGGGCGGATGGGATAGGATCAACGATATTAGCCGTCGTGATAAACATTACCTGGGAGAGGTCAAAAGGCAGGTCTATATAATGGTCGGAAAAGGCATTATTCTGCTCCGGATCAAGGACTTCCAGCAAAGCCGCCGATGGATCACCCCTGAAATCAGCCCCGACCTTGTCTACTTCATCCATCATAAAAACAGGATTCCTTGACCCGGCCCGCTTGATACCCTGGATAATTCGTCCGGGAAGCGCCCCGATGTATGTCCGGCGATGTCCCCTTATTTCGGCTTCATCCCGGATACCCCCCAGGGAAATCCTGACAAACTTCCGGCCCAGGGCGCGGGCAATGGATCGGCCCAGTGAGGTCTTGCCCACCCCCGGCGGGCCGACAAAACAAAGGATAGGCCCCTTCATGTCTTTCTTCAGACCCCGCACAGCCAGATATTCTAAAATACGCTCTTTTACCTTTTCTAAATTATAATGGTCTTCGTCAAGGACCTGTTTGGCCTCAGATATATCAAGTTTGTCTTCGGTCGTTACGGCCCAGGGAAGATTGATCAGCCAATCAAGATAAGTTCGAGCCACGGTATATTCGGCGGCCGCCGGAGGTATTTTACGTAATCGTTCTAATTCCTTCTTCGCCTCCTTCTCCACTTCCTCCGGCATCTTTGCCTCCTCGATCTTCTGCGCAATCTCCTTTATCTCTACGGCCTGCTCATCTTCCTGCCCCAGTTCCTTATGAATAGCCTCAAGCTGCTGCCGCAAGAAATATTCCCGCTGGTTCTTATCTATTCTGGTTTTGATCTCAGCCTGAATCTTTGAGCCAATATCCAGCAGCTCTAACTCTTTCGTGAGCAGGAAGGTTGCCTTCTCTAATCGCTGCCGCGGGTCTATCGTTTCCAAAAGCTCCTGTTGTTCTTTAACTTCCAAATTAAGATTGGCCACAATCAGATCAGCCAGACTGCCAGGCTGCTTAAGGTTTGAGGCGCTAATATAAAAATCATTGGGTATATACGGCGAGAGGGAGACCATCCGTTTTACCAGACCAAGCAAGTTCCTCCTCATGGCCTCAATTTCCACTGTTTCCAGTTCTTCAGCTACTATTTCCTCCACTTCTCCCTTTAAATAGGGTCGATCCTGAAGCACCCGATCGAGTTTCACCCGGGCCAGCCCCTGCACCAGGAGTTGAACCATTCCGTCCGGCAATTTAAGCATCTTAAGTATTAGCCCGGCGGTTCCTACGTGATAGATGTCCTCTACGGAGACCTCTTCTTTTTCAGTATCCCGCTGGGCAAAAAGACCAATGGTTCGATCCCCTACTGCGGCGTCATCAATTAACTTGATATTTTCACTCCGGCCAATCAGAAGGGGCACAATCATCAACGGATAGACAACTACTTGCCGGGTAGGTAAAATAGGCATCTCTTTCGGTATCTCTCTTTTTCCCTCCATAACTCCCCACCTCATTTTTGATTTCGGATTTCGGATTTCGGATTTCGGATTAAAGGACGCAAAGGACACAAGGGACACAAAAATTTATTCTGCAATCCGCAATCCGCAATCCGCAATCGAATTACCCAATTTTAAGGACAATATAACTGCTTCTCCGCTCACTCGCCTTGGGAAGAACCACTTCCAAAATACCGCCTTCAAAATTCACCTTAATCTGATCCGACTTGACCGGTTGAGAAAGAGAAATAACGCGCTCAAATGTCCCATAATTAATCTCCATCTGATAGTAACACTTCTTTTTTTCCGAAGAGATCTCCTTTCTTACACCCTCAAGGATTAACTTATTACGATCAAGAGTGAGTTGAATATCTTCTCTTCTTACTCCGGCTAATTCGATCTTAGCCACAATAGCTTCTTCGGTTTCATAAACGTCGGCAAACGGTTGCCAATGAGATATATATTCAGCCACAAGAGGAGATTTTAACCCGCAAGACTGCTCGAGTATCTTCTCCAATTCTGTGCCCAGGTCTGAAAATTTAGGCATATCTTTACCTCCTCGGGATGGTTCACCTTACTGTGAAAGCTTGCGGCTGAGTAAAATATCGAATATC
>JASEGY010000015.1:0-15851 GCA_030019105.1 bacterium
AAAGCCTAAACTCCAATCTTCAACCAACCCCAAAATCTTTTTCTTAAGCACTATAAGATTAATTTTAGACTTTATTGTCAAGGTCGTAACTCTTATTAAGAGTTAAAAAATACCTGTTGCTCTAAGGTTGTGTCCACAGAAACCTTAAAACGTGGAGGTGTCACCCTATACTTGGCACCTTAAAACTATGTTGTCAGGGTAGTGGGTGCTCCGCCTACTTTATCTGTGATAGAGAAATGTTTCTGCCGGCAATTCGATCCCTCTCTCAGTAAATTTATGATAAAACTTGGGTCTGATCCCGGTGGGATGCATTTCACCAATAACTTTGCCCCCTTCGCCTATTCCTTTCTGCTCAAAGATAAAGATGTCCTGCAGGGTAATCACATCACCCTCCATGCCTTGAACCTCTGAGATGTGGGTGATCTTTCTGCTCCCATCCTGAAGCCGGCTTTGCTGGATAATCAAATCGATGGCCGAGGCAATCTGTTCTCTGATGGCCACCATCGGCAGTTCCATTCCGGCCATCAGAACCATCGTTGATATTCGGGAAAGGGTGTCCCGGGGGGAGTTGGCATGCACCGTGGTCAACGATCCGTCGTGTCCTGTGTTCATCGCCTGGAGCATATCCAGGGCCTCTCCTGATCTAACCTCGCCCACAATAATCCGATCCGGCCTCATCCTGAGGCAGTTTCTGACCAGATCACGAATAGTGACCGCCCCCTTGCCTTCGATATTAGGCGGTCTTGTCTCCAAACGAACGACGTGGTCCTGATGGAGCTGTAATTCAGCCGCATCTTCAACCGTAACGATCCTCTCATCTGTCGGAATAAAGGAAGAAAGCACATTCAGGGTGGTGGTTTTCCCTGAGCCTGTGCCGCCGGAAACAATGATGTTTAACCTGGCCCGAACACAGGCCGAGACGAAATCAGCCATTTCTCTGGTCATTGATCCAAAACGGATAAGATCATCTACTTGAAGTTTCTCCTTGAAGAATTTCCGGATGGTCAAAGAAGGCCCATCAATGGCCAGGGGCGGGATAATGGCGTTTACCCTGGAGCCGTCCCGAAGCCTGGCATCCACGTAAGGACTTGATTCGTCAATCCTTCTGCCAATAGGCGAGACGATCTTTTCAATAATATGTAAGACGTGTTGATCGTCCTTGAAGGTCACATTGGTGAGCTCCAACCGGCCTTTACGTTCCACGTAAACCCTTTTGTAGCTGTTGACCATAACTTCAGTGACAGAAGGATCTTTGAGGAGAGGCTCAATCGGTCCTAAACCGAGGATCTCATGGATAAGCTCGTCTAAGAGCCTGTCATGTTCCGCCCTGGTGTAAGAGATGTGTTCCTCGGAGCTAATCTCAATGATAAAATCCTCTACCTGTTCGGACAGGAGTCTTTGTTTCAGTTCTTCATCCGGTTCCTTGAGGAGCTCCGCATCTATTTCCTCCACGATCTTATCGTAGACCTTGGTTTTAAGCTTAGTTAAAGGATTATCCGGCTCCTTGGTTGCTGCCCGTCTGGGTGTTAATTTCTTATCTTTTTGGTGGCCGACCTTTCTGGCTTCCTCTAATCTTTTTAATAGTGACATATCTTCTTTTACCTCAGTCATTGGTCCTCTGTCCTTTGTTCGTTGTCCTATGTCCTTGGTCTGCAAATGACAAAGGACAACGGACGTATCCTCTTCAAAAGTCATGGTAGAATGATCAGGGGTCAGGGGTCAGGGGTTCAAGGTTGGTCACATTACGTGCCATCTAACCTTGCATCCTGACCCCTGACTCCTGATCCCTGCCTTGGCTCTTACCATTAGATTTGAAGAAGATACCAACGGACTATTATTCAAATCTAATCAGGGCCGAAAACCGGTGGGTATCCGGCAGGGCTTCGTTAAATCGGAAGGAGTAATCAAGCTGCCATGATTTATAATTTACCCCGATTCCAAAGGATAAAAGAATCTGTCGCTTCTTTTCTAAGATACTACTTCCACCGGCTCTGAAGCTAAATTCCACTTCTTTCACAGCCCTAAGTTGATATTCTCCTCCCAGGGCTATCCTCTTCAAGAGCTTATCCTGTTCTCCGCTTACCTGGGCGGCTAAAATCAGATCAGAGTAATGCCAAGCCAGGCCTAAATCGACCTGCCAGGGGAGATGCTCTTTCCTTGCAGTATCCCACTCCAACCGGCTTATTACGTCTCGTATCGTTACCCCGGCCGAAATGTCAGCCGCGGGCCTGAACAGGAGACCGATATCTGCGCCATAACCCTTTGCCTTGCCTTCTTCTATATCCGAGTCTATTTTAAAGTATTTAACATTTGTTCCCAGTGAAAGTAATGGATTGACTTGCCTGGCGTAAGAGAGAAGATAGGCCGTTTCTTGCCAGGAGGGGTTTTTTGAGTCATGGCTGGCCCTGGACAGGGCGGAAGCCCCTCTAACATCAGAATTGGTTGCGATAGAGAGAAATTCCTCGCTGATCAGGTTAAGGGAGAATAGATCAGTATGCATAAAGGAAATTTCATGGGAGTCAAGCTGGGTTAAGCCGGCCGGATTATAGTAAGCTCCACTGGCATCGTTGGCCAGAGCAGCATAAGCCTCACCCATCCCGGCGGCCCGAACCCCCAGCCCTGAGAAATCAAAGGCTCCTCTAACCCCGGCGCTTGCCGGGCCGACAAGGCCTAAGCAAACAACAATTGTTATAGCTAAAGATCTTTTCATTTTTGTAGTCACCTCGCTTTTTTACCCTTGACTTTTGGTGGATTTAATGTTATAATAGATTTTGGTAGCGGGCCATGTACGCATTGGGCGCTCCTGGTTAGTATGGTGCAACATTCTAACCAGAAAAAGGTAGGAGTGAAAAGCTTCTACCTTTTTCTTTTTATGTGCCTGCCATTCAGAGGAAGAAAGGAGGCTTACCAATGCGTACATTTGACAAACTCAAGGTGTTCAAACTTATCCTTGACTTTGTTGTCAGAGTTCTAACCGTGTTCATCGGTTAAAGTCTGTTTTACCAGAAAAACGTTGAACCTGCTGTAACGTTAAATCTGTAGGGGTGCTAACTTGCACGTTCGCACCTAAAAATATTTTTATCTCTGGATGGCAGGCTCCATTTTTGTAGTCACCTCAATCTCGAATAGCTGGATTTTTGGTAGATATTGGAAAGATTTCTCTCGGTGCCTTAGCTTTTGGTCAGTTTCTTTCAAAAAAACCGTTTGATTTATATTTCTTTTTAGGATGACTAATTATAGCCCTTCTATTCCTCATTATTGCCGTTGTCTTAGAGTCATCACCTCCAAAGGAGTAGTAAAATGGCTGGTATATTATTTATAATTATGCTTGGGACCTTGATCTTTGGCCTGGTCGTTCTCTACCTGGATAGGCGAGGACGTAAAAGCCATTCTTCAAAAGAGAGACTCGAAACTTGAAACCCGAAACTCGAAACTAAAATGTTATCTCACCACCGCCACCAACCGATGCACCGTGGTCTCCTCTCCTTGTTCAGAAACCATTATCCTCAGAATATAAAGCCCGTTGTTTACTATGTGGCCATCCTCATCTCGACCATCCCAACCAAAAGTCTTACCGCCCTCCATTCGGCGGACTTGATCCCCTGATAGTCCATAAACCCGGATACTGGAGTAATCGGCTGCCTCAATACCGGTGATAGTTACCTCCTCTCCGAGTCCCGGATTAAATGATTCTGCCGAGAGGGTGATAACATCTTCCAAGCTGGCTTCAAGGGATACGGGATAGGCTAAGGTATAAGCTGAGGCCAGCTTGTTTATTCGGAGAGAAAGGGCTTCCGTGTCTAATTCAAGAATAGCTTCCGGCAGGGACTGCCATACGCTTCCCAAATAACCATAAATAACCAAATCTTCCTTGCTCACGCCTAAAGGAAAATCACTTCCCTGATAGGGGAGAATAAGCTTGATGGGTTGGGTAAATTCCCAGCCTTCTATATTCCGGGATGAATCCTGCTTATCGTAAAATCTGATCACTTTGCCTAAAGACTTAAATTCTGCGGGCAGGGCCGGAACAGACAATGCCTCGGTGATCAATAGATTACTAAACTGATATGATGGTTCATGAGTAAGATTTGTCCCCGGATAGATAATGCCGTATAATTGTCCTCCATAAGTGATCAGCACGTTATCTAAGAGATCGACCTTGAAATCAAAGGTGTAAACTGCGGCGGCTCCACCGGTATCTTTGGCGTAAACAACAATGGTATATGTTCCGGATGAGGTAATATTACTGGTTGGTTGAAAGATAAGCTCTACATTTTTGGAGTCTCGTTTCAGAATTCCACTTACTTTATTCCCCTCTTTATCTCGCAGGTAGAGATCAGATCCATCCAGATCAACCCCTGAACCGGTTGGGCCATCATTCAGTTGAACCGACACGTCAGTTATTGGTTTAGTCAGAGGCGGGTCATTTAGTTCAAAAGGCTGTTGGTTGAGATAGACAAGACTCACCTTAGGCGGGCTTCGATCCTCAATGGTGAAAGCATATTCGGTTTCTTGTTTGTTTCCCAGCTTATCCAGGGCAATAATGCGGACAGTGTACATCCCGGGCAATCTCAGGTAACCGCCTGGTATCTCAAATCCTTCCAATTTTAAGATACTGTCGCCATAAGGAATCAACCTGCCAGGGATGCTCACTCCCAAAGGATCGAGAAGCTTGATGGAGGAGGCAATAAAATCCACCCCGCTTCCCTCATCTTCTAACCCAATCGAGATTTCAATCACTTGTTCAATAGTGGGGTCGATGGTTTCATCTTTGTTTGGCTTAAAAGAAGAGATGACCGGAGGCTGATTGTCCGTGCCCGGCCCTGTAGTTCTTTTTACCGTCATTGATTTGGTTACCGGCTCAGCCAAAAGACCATAGCCAATCTCTCTGGCAGGTTCAATATGCCATTTCTCTCCGGTAACAACATCAGCTTCTCTGAAAAAGTCAACAAACTCAAACTCGCGGTCGAGAAGTTGAGACTGAAGGGTAATAGAATATGTCCCATCCTCGAAAGCTCCACATGGTTTCCAAAGAACACCGAAATTGGCGTGATAATAAGGATGTCCACGTTCATCAGTATATGGACCGTTGAGGGGGACAAGGGTATCCCAGTCATTAGTTTTATCCTCATCGGGCTTGTCTGGCACATAGGGATCCCCTATTTGAAAACCATCTGGTGTCAGGTAGACACCATTTTCGTCCCGTGGCCAGTAAATCCGGTCCCACCCCACCCACCCCCGAACGATCTCATCACTATCCCAACCTTCGTACAGGTCGTGCTGAAGGTAAACGCTCTGATATCCTTCTCTATGAACCTCAAATCCAACCAGTGCATAGGGCCTGGGACCAGTTGAACCAGCGTTATCAAGCCCTAAAAAAGGATTATTTGGGAAATCTAACACCCTGAGCTGATCCGGATCAGCCCAGAGATAGAGATCAAAGCTGATATCTGTCCAATCAGCCACCTCATCCCCCTCCGGAGAGTAGGGATTTGGAGAAATGAGGCTATTGGTGATCTCCAGTTTAACTGTAGAGAGAACGATATTACCTACTGCTGCCGGCTCACTCTTATTACCATATTGATTAACGGCCGTGATAACATAGGTATATTGATTATCAGGGTAAGGACTAAGGTTATCGTCCAGTCCATCCCAGGTGGCCTGATTGGCCCCGGCTTTGCCCGATGCAGAACCAATGGTTTCTATTGCTGAGGTGCCAGGATAGGCACGATAATCAAGATAAGATTCGTATATCCTGATGGTGACCTGACAGCTTTCACTCAAGGTGTAATTAATCTTTGCCCCGGCTGAACCCTGGGGCGGGACATAGCAGGGATCAAAAGGGGTGGGAAAGACAGAGTCGTTAGATATAATTGGCCTGGAGGCATAAATGGTTACTTTCTCTTCGGCCTGTTTGGTTACCTTCTGGTCAGGTGTTTCCAGGTAGAAAAAGACAGGCCCGTTCTTAATGGAGTCGCCCTCGCTGATGGCATAATCCCTTCCGTAAATTTGATCATTGGCCGTTGTGTCTCCATTTGAACCATCGTCGTAGAGCTGTATTCCCTCGTGAATGTGGGATATCCCAACGGTAAGGAGACCTGCTTCTTCCACCCAGGCCGTGAAGTGGATAATATCGCCAATGTTTAGCGGCTCGGCAGCCGTATCCCAACTGACTTCAACTTTGGTAATCCGGGCCAGAGAAATGGCCGGAAAAAGCAGTAAAGCTAAAAAAACCACCGTTATCCTTAGCTTCCATAGTCTCATTTTTATTTACCTCCATTTAGTATCTGGTGTCTGGTTGTCCGGTGTCTGGTTGTCCGGTGTCCGGTGTCTGGTGTCTGGCTATCTGGTGTCTGGTCGTCTGGTGTCTGGTTGTCTGGTGTCTGGTCGTCTGATGGTTAATCAGAGTGAATTAGAGGCATTGTTCATCGTTTCGGCCATTTGTAGTGGTCGAGCTTGCTCGACATTACGGCAGAGCAAGCTCTGCAACTACAATACTGCAACTACAACACCCATAAGGTCAAGCACTATTGGCCGAAACGATGAACAAGCTGAATTAGACTACCAGACTACCAGACACCAGACAACCAAACTACCAGACTACCAATTACCAGTTACCAGTCATCAAGAGAGCGCCGATAGTGCCCAGCGAGATGGCTACGCCATACGGCACATGGATATTATGCTCTCTTTTGATCTGGCCTTTTTCAAACCCCGGTAAAAGCCCTATGCCCGCCCAGAAGATATGCTTCAGGCTGGACCATAAGGTCCTATGCCAGATCATCGCGGCCACGGAAATAATCCCGCCGATAATAGCCGTATAAAGTATGGCCCCAAGAATAAAGGGATAGCCCATCATGGCCCCAATGGCCCCCATCAGTTTTACATCTCCCGCCCCCATGCCCCCCGCCAGGTAAACAATAAAAAAGGGGACAAAGCCAAGCAAAAGACCGATAAAGCTGCTGCCCAGGCCTCCTGAGTCCGGCAAGATTCCTCCTAAGATCAAACCGGCTAAAATGGCCGGCAAAGTAAGCCAGTTAGGAATGGTCTTGTATTTCAGGTCTGTGAAAAAAGCGATAACTAAAACTGTTAAAAGCAGGATCGTTTGAATATTCATTTTGCCTCTTTCCTTCCTATGGTTCAAGGTTCAAGGTTCAGGGTTCAAGGTTAAAAAGCGATCAACCGTGAACCTTGAACTGTGAACCGTGAACACGGAACTGTGAACCGTGAACACGGAACTGTGAACCGTGAACACTGAACTGTGAACCGTGAACACTGAACCCATTAACGGTTACCCTCCCTTAGTCTTTCCTGAAAACAACCCCTTGAGCCATCCCTCTTTCTGCTTCGCTTTATCCTCATCCTCGCCAATAATCTTCATGGCTAACTCCTCTACTCTCTTAGTTACCAGTTCCTTTTCATACCCCAGGACAAAAGGTGTTCCTTCGTTAATAGACGGAATAATTTTCCGGCCGTCACTGGGGATCTGGCCCAGGATAGGATAATTCAGGGCCTCTTCCACTTCAGAGGGAGTAATCCCCATCCTGGTTTCGGTTCGGTTAATGACGAGGGATACCTTGTCTTTAAAGCCAAGAGAATCAATGATGTCAAGACCCAACCTGGCATTCTTGATGGCCGGAAGGTCCAGGGTAAAGACAAAAAGGATCAGATCAGACAGGTTTAAAGCAGCCAGCAGGCTGTCATTCAGATGCTTGGGGCTGTCAATAATGATAAAATTATAGCTTGACTTGAGGACATTAATGATTTCCTCTATGTGTGCCCCGTTAACCAATTCGGCCTGTTCCGGCTTGAGGGGTGCGGCTAAAAGTTTCAGCCCGGTATCGTGCTTGATGAGATAGGATTCTAAAAGGCTCTCCTCCAGTTTTCCTTGCTCGGAGATTTCTTTGACCAGGCCGGCTATTGTCTTTGTTGGGGTTAAATTAAGCATTACCGCACAATCACCAAATTGAAGGTCCAGGTCCATCAAAGCAACCTTTTCTCCCCCGGGTTGAAGTATCTTAGCCAGCATAACAGCCAGATTAACAGAGAGGAGACTTCCTCCGGAACCGCCTTTGGTACTGAATAAAGTGATTACTTTACGGCGTGACTCCGGAGGAAGGGCAGATGGGGAAGCGTTAATGTGCTCTTTCTCCTTCTCCTGGATTTTGACTATTCTTAGAACGGTTTCAGCTAATTTCTCCCGGTTGATGGGCTGAATAAGCAAGCCCCTTGCCCCGGCCAGCATTGCCTCCTGGATTGTTTCAGGGAAAAGCTCCTGATCAGAGAGGATGACGATGCCTATTTCCGGATTTTCTTCCACCAGGCCTTCGGTAATCTTCATCCCTTCCTCTTGTTCCAGGGCAATATTTAAAAAGATTATATCAGGCCGGGTTTTGACCGCCGAAGGGATGATGTCTTCTGGTGTGTCTATTTCAGCGATGATTTCTATCTCTCTGGGTAAAGTAAAGAAGAGCTTTTTTAAATTGATTCTGGCCTCGGTTGATTCTTCGGCTATCAAAACCCGGATAGTAGGTTGTTCACTCATTGTTTCCTCCGTTGTAACTGTTCACGGTTCAAAGTTCACGGTTCAAGATTAGTCGCCTTGCGCTCTTCGAACCGTGAACCTTAAACCGTGAACCATGAACCTTCATTTCATCTCTTCTTTCAACCGTTTAATTCTCTCGGTTTCATCCGGCATTAGTTCCGGCTCTTTTATCTCCTCCAGATGCGCGGAAGAGATGATCTGAGGAGTAATCAGGACGACTAATTCCTTGTGTTCTTCAGTCCCCTGGCGATTGAAAAACAGATTGCCTATGACCGGCAGGTGACTCAAGAGAGGCACGGTATCTAATTTTTTCGCTTGAGACCGATTAACCAATCCCCCCAGGATAATGGTCTCGCCATCTTTAATAGTTACCGCCGTGGAAACTTTTTTCTCTAAAAAGGCTGGCGTGCCACTGACGGCATTAGCCCAATCCAGATCAGAGACGCTCGATTCTATCTTAAGATTGATATTCTTTAACCGGTCTACCAACGGGGTGATATTAAGTTGAATTCCGTAGTCGACCCAATCAATAGATGTAATTCGTTCGCTGGCGGCAATCTCGGTTGTGCTTGGAATCGGTACACGGCCGCCCATATTGACGTAGGCCTCCTGGCCGCTAAGGGTAACTAAACGAGGGGCGGATATGATCTTAAGATCGCCCTTACTGTGTAAGGCTTGAATCATAGCCCTGATATTCAGCGCTTCTCCCAGAGATGTCCGGGCTATGCCAATATTGAAGGCATTCTGGAAAAGATTAGGCCCAACGACCTCAACAGAGGTAGATGGATCGTGTTCTCTGAATTTGGACGCCCAATTCAAGCCCAATTCATCTATTAACTTTTGGGTAATCTCAATAAGCTCTAACTTGACCAGAACCTGAATAGAACCAGTAACTTCAATGAGATTGACCACCTTCTCATGAAAGAATTTGGCTAAGGTCCCGGCCTTTTCACGGTCATGTTGAGTAGCGACACTTCCTCCCAAAACAAAACCGTCCCCCAGTTTGACCAGACTTACCCCTTCCAGCCCCGGAACTTTTTTGATTTGATCTGTGGGGCTTGGCCCTGGTTCTGGAGGGGGGGGAGCTTGTTCTTGAGGCAATGCTTTTTTCTCAGATACCTGGATGAGATTAATTACCGATTTGCCAAAGGAGTCGGCTATGGTTTTGGCCAACTCTCTCCTGTCTTCGGTTAGAACCACCCCTTCCAGGACAATACTCTCTCCAATAATGGCCGTCTCTACTCCTTCCAGTCCCTCAATCTGATTGATCCGATCAAGAGTTGGCATCTTCTCTTCTACTTTTATTCTGTAAAGTACTCGACCGAATTCAGTCCAGACATGCAAAGAGGTGTCTCCGGGGGTTTTGCCGTTAACCAGGATTTCATTGCTTGAGACCACCGTGGCATCAGCGATCTCTGAATTGCCAACGGCAATCCTGACTACGTCCTTGATCTGAAGAACGATTGAATCACCTTTTTTAACCACCCATGATTTAATCTCTTTCGAATGTACTGTCACAGCGGTGGCACATAAAAGAAGTGTAAATATGATTAGGATGACTTTTTTCATTTTATTCTATCCTCCTCCATAAGTAAGTTTCGAGTTTCGGGTTCGGGGCACCCGCTTGCGGGTCGTCCGGTTTCAACTTCCGACTCAGGGTGTTTGTTTTCCCTGCTTCCCTCGTCCGGCTCATCTTCAATTAGGCACTCTTCCTTAATAACCTTTTTTTCTTTAACAATTCCCCGGTAGATTTCTATTTCTTTTTCAACCCCAGGTTCTTCTAAATTTGGAGTCGGAGCGACCTTGATAAGATTAACTACCCGGTCATATTCTGCTTCAGCCAGTGATTGGGCTAATTTAGCTTCAGCTTCAGTTGCCGCCTTTCCTTTTAAAATAAGGGTGTCCCCAATCAAATAAGCGCTGACCATCTCAAGTCCTTCTATTTCCCTAAGTTCAGCTAATGGTTCCGTAATCCGAATAAGATTTACCACCTCTTTCCCGGAGGATCGGGCCAGTTTCTCAGCGATCGCCGCCTGCTCTTTTGTTTCGACTTGTCCCCCTAAAACAAGATTTCCCTTCAGAATAGAGGTCTTTACGCCTTCAAGTCCCTCGATCTTTCTGATCTCCTGAATAGGGAAATTATCCCCCAATACCCTGATCCGGTAAGGGATAACTCCTTCAGGAACCCAAACGTGCAGAGATGTCTCCCCTTCCTTTTTCCCGTTGATCAAGATTTCATCAGGTGAAACGACAGTAGCATCAGCAATATCAGGGCTTCCAATAGCAATTCGGCTTACATCTTTAATCCGCAGGACAATGGAGTCTCCAGCGCCAACTACCCATTGCTTGCCCCAAACCAGGGACGGAAGGATAAGAAAGGCCAGTATCAAAATCGTTACCTTGAGTTTCGGGTTCATTTGGTCTCCTTGCGGCTTGAAACATTCTGTGGCAAATATACTGCACACCGTCATAAACTGAGTTATTGGGACGGTTCAAAAATCGTCCATTTTCTTGTGAAACCTTGCGTTCTTTCTGGAGTTTAGGCTTTAGCCTTTCATAACTAATGAAATCCTAAAGGATTAACTCCGGAAAGTTAATGATAATTTTTAGCCGCAAGCTTTCACAGTAAGGTGAACCATCCCGAGTTATTTAAAGCTCTGAAACCGTAGTGTAAATAGGGAGTCGAGTTCTTTTTTAATGGCATTGAATATCGAATATCGAATAAAGAATTTCGAATTATGAAGTCTTGTTCTTCTTTTTCCTTCGACATTCATTATTCCTTGTTCAATATTCGATATTTTGGGACGGTTCACCTTAGTGTGAAGCTTGCGGGTATGTGGATAACTGTTTGTAGTAGCAAAGCTTGCTTTGCTTGAGTAGGATTAGCAGAGCAAGCTCTGCGACTACAAGTTGCCCGGAAGAAATCACAGGAAAAACGATGAAAATGAACCGTCCCGATATTTTACACATTATTAAAGCTCAATTTGTAACAGTGTCGAGTATACCTGCGAGTTTCGGGTTTCGGGTTCAAGCGTAGAAACGAGGAAAAAATCCACAATCCACAATCCACAATCCGCAATCCGAAATCTGCTATCTTCCCTGAACATTTTTTTCTTCCCGTTGAATCCCTTTATATATCTCTACCTTGCCGGCCGGGGCAAGGCCTTTACCAAAAAGGTTTTTTGGAGTTGCCCCTGTGGTCCAGACTTGAGCCAGACTGTCCGGATTCCGAAGGATAAGCCTGAAACGCATCGCCTTATCTACCCCCAGGATGAGTTGTTCCGCCTCACCTGGAGTAACGGCCAGCGTAACCGTATCAAAGACTACGGGGGGCTTATCTTCCTCTGCAGTTTCTGTTTGCTTTTCCTTTAAAGACCGGTATATTTGACCAATAGCCATTACCTGGGCATTTTGAACGATGATCTTAGCTACATCCTCGCCGGCAAATTGTTCGGAAAAGGTTCCGATAACGTCAACGATATCCCCTGGCTTGACTAAGTAAGAAACGGCTCCGGTATTGTCAACGACAATAGTTACTGCCCGGCGTCCCTTAGGAATCACATAAGATAAACGATCGCCGGCATACAACTGGGTTCGCAGGATAGGTGAGCCGGATTTGATGGCTACCCGGCTGAATTGTCCTTCTACTTCATCAATAGATGAAAAGACATCCGGATTGACCAGCTCGGCTTCCATATTTTTTACCGTTAACATCATGGCGCTTATAACCTGTTGGCCCGGAATATCCCTCATGGCATAAACTACCGGGACCCTGGTTGAGGTTTCCTCTACTGGTGGAGCCGCTGGACGTTTTTCTGCTTGAGAGAAGTAAATATAAGCCAGCCCTGTGGTTAGCAAACCAAGCGCTATAGCTGCGATAATAAAACCTTTTCCTCTCATTTATTTCACCCCCAATAAGATTTCGGATTTCGGATTGTTCCGATTTCGGATTGCGGCTTGCGGAATAAGAAATCCTGGCCTTGTTCATCGTTTCGGCCATTGAATCAATTTTGTAGTGGTCGAGCTTGCTCGACATTACGGCAGAGCAAGCTCTGCAACTACATCGAACCAAATTTGGTCAAGCGCTATTGAACGAAACGATGTATCCTCTTCAAAAGTTATGGTATACTCAACGCGGGCATAATCTGCGATTTTGTATCTTCTCAACTGGTCAGTAGCAAGTTCTCCATAAGTGCTTGATTTTTCGACACTTAAGTTTTTCGCAGTTCAGACGCAATCGCGTAGAGAAAAGGCTTTAGTTTCAACAACTTACAGAGTATTCATTCTGGGAAAAGCTGAGAACTTACTGCTGTCCAGTTCTTAAACACTATAGTTTCCACCTCTGAGCTAACCCGGAAGAACCGACAGAATAGGAACTGCTGGATCGCTCCTGACGGGGTCACGTGGTCTTCCAGGTGCCATTCTTTGAGCTCAAATCCCTCGCCCAGAAGTCTTTGCATCCGATCTACATCGTATTGCACCACGTCTAAGCCACTACACCGGCCTGGACCTTCCGGCCCGAAGGTGGCGATCACCACATGCCCTTCCTCAGCGAGGGAGCGTCCCAGGACTTTCCGGTACGCTCTCTGATCTTCCTCAGTGGTGAGAAAATGCAGGACCGCCCGATCGTGCCAGAGATCCCAGCGATGCGGAGACTTGAACCGGGTCACGTCCTCCACGTACCACTCAACAGCTTCGGCCCGAGTTGCGAGTCGTGCTCGGGTGCGCTGGATGGCCTCCTCTGAGACATCCAGAACCCCGGGTTGTTGGTATCCAATTGCGAGGAGAGCATCGACGAGTATTGAGGTTCCGCCGCCAACATCCAGTATCCGGGCGCTCGGGTCCAAACCGGCATTAGCGATAAGGCGGAGAGACGTCTCCGGCCTCGACTGAAACCAACTGACCCGGGTCGGGTCCTTCGTTTCGTAGACTTTATTCCAATGAGACCACCGATCCATGGGTCTTATCTCCATATCTGATAATGCCTCGCCAACCAGGTCAGTCAGCCATTCCTGTCGCTCCTCAAATGCCTCCAGAACGGCCGTCTTTACCATAGCCTTGAGTTTAACTTCGTTCTATTGTTACTATAGCTTTTAAGATAATGTTTCTGGGGTAAGCGAACTCAAGACAGGCTGTTCAACTTTTGGAGTTAATCCTTTAGGATTTCATTAGTTATGAAAGGCTAAAGCCTAAACTCCAATTGATAGCCAACCCCAAAATCTTTTTCTTAAGCACTATACATTCATGTTAACCTCAGGATACCATAGTTATTCTTGCCTGTCAAGAGCTTTTAACTTCTGGCATGAAGGACAAAAACAGGTGGAACGGCTGCTAAGTTTCAGCCGTTTAACAGGCTGTCCGCACTGAAAGCAAGGCTTGCCTTCCCGGCCATAGACCTGATGCAACTCCTGGAAGGAACCCCGTTCACCGTCTGAATCAACATAGTTGCTCACGCTTGATCCTTTTAGCTTAATGGCCCTGGTCAAGACCTGGCGAATGGCTTTATAAAGTCTCTCTATCTGAGCGGAAGTTAAGCTGCCGGCTGGTTGAAGGGGATGGATTTGAGCCAGATGAAGGACCTCGTCTGAATAGATATTCCCTAATCCGGCCAGAAAGCTCTGGTTGAGGAGCAGGGGTTTGATGGCTCCTTTCCTTGAGGCGATTAGTTTTCCGAATTCCTGACTGGAAATCTCTAAGGCATCAGGCCCCAGCCCGGCTAATTGAGGGAGGCCGGTTACCTGGTCTGTCTTGAGCAAGATCAGATATCCGAACTGCCGCAAATCTGCATAGCGAAGTTGGTTGCCTTTGGCAAGATCAAAGACAAGATGAGTGTGTTTATTTACCGGCGCTTCCGGACGGGTATAGATAATCTGGCCGGTCATCTTGAGATGGACAACGAGGCTCCAATCTTCAGAGAGGTCGAAAATAATCATTTTCCCCCGGCGACTGACTCCCTGAAAGACAAGCCCTGTTAGCAGGGAGGCAAACTCCTCTTTATTTTCCCTCAAGACCTTGTCCAGATTTACCTTCACCTGGCGTATCTTTTGGCCGGGCAGCTTTTCTTTTAATCCCCTGACAATAGTCTCAACCTCTGGTAATTCCGGCATTGTTACCTCAGTATTTAAGAAAAAGATTTTGGGGGTGGTTGTAATTGAAGTTTAGGCTTTAGCCTTTCATAAGTAATGAAATCCTAAAGGATTAACTCCAAAAGCTACATAGCCTATATTGAACTCGCCTACCCCAAAAACATTATCTTAAAAGCTATAGTAGCGGATGAGCACCAAAACGATGATCAAGGCCAATAATTAATATAGTGGCTGAAGAGCGAGATCGTGCCGACTGTCCAGCAATAATAAGAGAAAATAGCTAAGTTGCGGTTGGCCAGAATGGCCAGGAGGATTTTGATGGCGGCTAACCCGGAAAGAAAGGCGACGGCTGTTCCCAGAGTGTAGGCTAATAAGGAAGACGAATCAACCAGGGACACATCCTTTAATTCCAGGATCATCGCCCCGGTGATGGCCGGGATGGAAAGGATAAAAGAGAAGGAGGCGACTAATTTTCGGTCTATTCCTCTTAAGATGCCGGTGCTGATGGTTGCCCCTGAACGGGAGATGCCGGGAATAATAGCTATCCCCTGGGCAATGCCAATCAGGAGGGCGTCAAGGGTGTTCAGCCGTGTTCCATCTTTTCGCAGGTAAGCGTAACGTTCGGCCAGAAAAAGTATGCTTCCGGTAACCAGAAGCATCACGGCGACTGTCTGCGGGGCGCTAAAGAGCGCTTCAAAATAATCCTTAAAGACAAGGCCAATAATTCCGGTCGGAACAGACCCAATGATAATCAGGGAAAAAAACCATCTCTGGGGATGGTCATGCCATATTTCTCTGGAGCCTTTCCCGGCCTGGTATTCACCCCATATCCCCCCTAACGCGGAGATAATCTGCCAGATGTCTTTATAAAAGTAGACCAGAACAGCCAGCATGGTGCCTCCATGCAATATCACATCGAAAACCAGATTCGGGCCTTCAAAATTCAGCATTGACTGGGCAATGACCAGATGCCCGGAACTGGATACCGGCAGGAACTCGGTCAGACCCTGAATTAATCCTAATAAAACTGATTGCAGTATCTCCATAGTGCGGCCTCCTGCCGCAATTTAACATTAAGGACAAAAAGGACGCAAGGGACACAAAGGACCTCATCAGGCCGCAATCCTTTAACCTGATCACCGATAACTGATTACCTGCTCTGTTGGACACAAAGGACCTCATCAGGCCGCAATCCTTTAACCTGATCACCGATAACTGAT
>JASEGY010000015.1:15947-21434 GCA_030019105.1 bacterium
CTGATTACCTGCTCTGTTACACTTCTATAATCACCGGCAGGACCATAGGGCTTCTTTCGGTTTTTGCGTAAAAGAACTTTCGGAGGGTATCCCTGAGGTCAGATTTAATTGCGCCATGGTCAATCGAGGCCTTTTTACTTGATTCAGCTACTACGGTGGTTACTTTGGCCATAGCCTCAGTCATCAATTCGTCAGCGTGCCGCAGATACACAAAACCTCGCGATATGATCTCCGGCTCGGAAATGAATTTACCGGATGATTTCTCTATAGCCAGGATAATAATAACCATCCCATCCTGGGCCAGGTGCTGCCTGTCTCTCAACACCACACTGCCCACATCGCCTACCCCTTTTCCGTCAACCATTATTATCCCGGTCTGAACCGAACGCCCAATCCTGGCTGTATCTTTAGTTAATTCAAGCCGTTGGCCATTGTCAAGGATGAAGATATTTTCCTTGAGAACGTTTACCTTTTCAGCCAATTGGGCGTGATGAACCAGATGTCTATATTCACCATGGATAGGAACAAAGAAGCGAGGATGAACCAGGTTGAGCATCAGTTTCAATTCTTCTTGACTGGCATGTCCTGAAACATGTACCTCAGAAACCTTTTCATAAATTACTTCAGCGCCTAATTTGAAGAGATTATTTATGGTACGGCCAATAGCGGCTTCATTACCGGGAATCACCCGGGCGGAAATAATCACCATATCCTGAGGTTGAATCTTGAGTTGTCTATGAGAATTGGTAGCCAATCTGGACAGAGCCGACATAGGTTCTCCCTGGCTGCCGGTAGTTATGACAACTACTTTTTTAGCCGGCATCTTTTTGATGTCTTCGAAGGGGATTATGGTCCCCTCAGGGAAATCCAGATACCCCAACTTAGTAGCCATCTCTACGGTCCGGTTCATACTCATGCCGGTGACGGCTACCTTACGTTTATGGTTTATGGCTGCCTCTACAACTTGTTTTATACGATGGACATTAGAGGCAAAGGTAGTTACCATAATCCTTCGTTTTGCCTCAGAAAAGATCTCATCCAGATAACCACCTACTTCTTTTTCCGAACGACTGTAACCCGACCGTTCCACATTAGTTGAGTCTGACATCAGAAGTAGAACACCGGAATTACCTAACTCAGCCAGCTTGTGGAAATCAATAGTCTCTCCATCTACCGGGGTTTGGTCGATCTTGAAATCGCCGGTATGGACAATAATTCCGGCCGGGGTGTGAATACCAAGTCCAACCCCATCGACAATAGAGTGACTAACCCGGTAAGGTTCCACGGTAAAGGATGTCCCAATTTTAATCTTATCACGTGGATTGATTTGAATAAATTCTATGGGAGGCAGATTGGGATGTTCAAGTAACTTGTTTTTAACCAATCCCAGGGTAAGTTTTGTCCCGTAAACAGGACACTTGATTTGAGCCAGGACATAAGGCAAGGCCCCAATATGATCTTCATGGCCGTGAGTGAGGAAAATACCTCGAATATGAGAGGCATTCTTCTTGAGATAGGTAAAATCAGGGATAATAATGTCTACTCCGAACATCTCTTCGTTAGGAAACATTAAGCCGGCATCAATGACGAGGATATCTTTCTCTGTCTCGATAGCCATCATATTTTTCCCTATTTCCCCACATCCACCTAAGGGAATAACAGAAACACGGGGGCCGGAACCTTGATGTCCTCGTTTTTTAGCTTTTGAATATCTCCTGTTCCTGTTCGGTCTTTTTTTTTCTGAACTTTGTTTTTCCAAATTAATCTCCTTGATTAGATTTATAAGACCTATAGGACTTATTAGAGTTATAGTTTTGTCAACTGACCACTGACAATGAACTAACAAACCAACTCCACCTGCTGTGCCTCTGCTTCACTGAGGGGGCCGATAGTGGTCACCGTTAAGAACTCGTTACGAAAGAGGTTCCCGGCCACCTTTTTCACATCTTCGGCTGAGACAGCTTCAATTTGGCTTAAGATTTCATCTAAGGTAAAAAACCGGTTAAAATAGATTTCTGTCTTGGCCAGACGGCTCATGCGAGAAGCTGTATCCTCTAAGGAGAGGACCAGGTTGCTCTTAAGTTGTTGTTTTGCTTTTGACAGTTCTGATTCCCCGACTTCTTCCTCTTTCAGTTTCGACAATTCAGACAGGGTAATCTTAACTGTTTCGGAATAGTGCTCCCGGCTCACCCCAGCATAAACAGCAAATAATCCTGCTTCATGACAGGCAAGGTGATAAGAATAAATCGAATAGGCCAGGCCGCGCTTTTCTCTTATCTCCTGAAATAATCTGGAGCTCATGCTCTTACCCGTAATAGTATTTAAGAGATAAAAGGCGAACCTGTCTTCGTGGGAATAAGACAATCCATCCGTTCCCAAACAGAAATGGACCTGCTCCAGGTCCCTGTGGTAAACTTGAATACCCGATTGTATCTCTGGAGGGGGAGAAGGCTTTTCCCAACCCGGCCCATCCGCCTTCACGAAAATTTTGCCTAACTCATCTATGAGCTGCTCAGATATAATGTTTCCGGCTACAGCAAGAACGATCCGTTCCGGGGTGTATCTCTGCCTGAAGAAGTCTAATATTTCAGCCCTTGAGAATTGAGCAACTATTTCGGATGTTCCTATCACCGGCCGGCCAAGGGGATGTTTATTCCATATATTCTGGACGAAGAGATCGTGCACGAGTTCATCCGGGGTATCTTCATACATCTTGATCTCTTCCAGGATAACGTCTTTTTCCTTTTTTATCTCCTCTTCATCAAAGAGGGAGTTAAAAAACATATCGGATAAAAGGTCAATGACCCTGGGCATATTCTCATCCAGCACCTTGGCATAGAAACAGGTATATTCCCTGCCGGTAAGGGCATTCAACTGTCCGCCTATCCGGTCCGTCTCTTCCGCGATTTGGATCGCCGTCCGGGTTGAGGTCCCTTTAAAGAGCATGTGCTCAATAAAATGAGATGCCCCATTAATAAGTTGCGGCTCATTTTTGGAACCAACTTCAAGCCACAGCCCAATAGATACCGATCTGACGTAAGGTATCTCCTCAGTTACCACCCTTATTCCATTAGGCAAAATCTCTTTATGGTATCTCTCTTTGAGTTTCGAGTTCACTTAATTAAACCCCTTTGCTAATCCCGTTTCGAGGTTTTCTCCCCCAAGGCTGCTTTGCGGGAGAGACTTATTCGGCCCTGCTCATCTATGCCTATCACCTTGACCATCACCGCATCACCTTCTTTGACCACGTCTTCTACTTGTCCTACCCGATGTTCAGCTAATTGAGAAATATGCACCAGGCCGTCTTTACCCGGCAATATCTCGACAAAGGCCCCAAATGTGACTACCCGGACAACCTTGCCCGTATAAATCTTGCCCACTTCTGCTTCGGCCGTCAGGTATTCAACCATTTCCCGGGCCTGTCTGACTGCATTTTCATCAGCCGAGGAAATAGCTACCTTGCCATCGTCATTGATATCAATCTTGACTCCAGTGACTTCAACAATGTTTCGGATTACCTTTCCTCCCGGGCCAATAACATCTTTAATCTTCGCGATAGGGATGGTAATGGTTATAATTCTGGGGGCATAAGGAGATAACTCTGAGGACGGTTTCGCGATAACTTCGGCCATTTTATCCAGGATGAAGAGCCTGGCTTCTTTGGCTTGGTGGAGGGCATTAACCATAATATTGTGATCTAATCCCCCAATCTTGATGTCCATTTGAAGGGCAGTCACGCCGTCCCTTGTTCCAGCCACTTTAAAATCCATATCTCCCAGATGATCTTCCAGGCCGGAGATATCGGTCAAGATGGCCACCTTTTCACCTTCTTTGATCAACCCCATGGCTACGCCGGCTACCGGGGCATTGATCGGAACACCGGCGCTCATCATGGCCAGGCTTCCCCCACAGACACTGGCCATAGAGGAAGAACCGTTTGATTCTAATATCTCAGAAACAACCCGAATGGTATAGGGAAATTTATCCGAATCAGGGATAACCGGCAGAAGCGCCCGCTCAGCCAACATACCGTGCCCGATCTCACGCCGGGATTGGCCCCGGAGTGGTTTAACCTCGCCCGTACTGAAAGGGGGAAAGTTGTAATGAAGCATAAAGCTTTTGCTTCGTCTGCCTTCGATATCATCCAATGTCTGCTCATCACCTGATGTGCCCAAGGTGATGACAGCCAGGGCCTGGGTCTGTCCCCTGGTAAACAAGCTGCTTCCATGTACCCGGGGCAAAACATTTACCTCACAAGAGATGGGCCTGATTTCGTCCGGCTTGCGGCCATCAACCCGGAGTCCTTCATTAATAATTCTGTTTCGAACAATTTCTCGTTCAACAAGTTCCAGGCAGATTTTAATCTCAGCTTCCTGTTCCGGAAAGAGTGGGGCAAGCTCTTCCATGGCCTGATCAACTACTTTATCCATTGCTTGCTGTCTGGCCTGTTTTCCCTCAACCAGATTGGCGGCGGCTATTTTTTCCGTGGTCATCTCCCGCACTTTGGATTCCATTTCCGGATCTATCCGGGTGGCAACTACTTCTCGTTTGGGGACTCCTACCCGGGCCACCAATTCCTGCTGAAACCGGACGATGTCTTTTATTACCCGGTGTCCTTCTTCTATTGCTTCCAGCATCTCTTCTTCCGAGAGATTTTTTGCCCCGGCCTCAACCATCAAGATTGCTTTCTCTGTTCCGGCTATAGTCAGGTCTAATTGACTTTCTTCCATTTCTTGGAGGCTCGGATTGACAATCAGATTGCCCCCGATCTTTCCCATCCTGACTGCCCCCACCGGGCCGTCAAAAGGGAAGTCAGAGATAGATAACGCGGCTGAGGCCCCGATTATACCTAATATATCCGGCGCACTAAGCTGGTCAGTGGAGAGCACGGTAGCCATAATTTGGACTTCATTTCGCACTCCTTCCTGGAATAGGGGTCTTATTGGCCTGTCAATCAACCGCGCCGAGAGGATTTCTCTATCATTGGGCCGGGTCTCCCGCTTGATAAATCCCCCCGGAAATTTGCCGGCAGCATAAGCCCTTTCCCGGTATTCTACGCTAAGCGGAAAGAAATCAACCCCTTCCCGGCATTTTGATGAAGCAACAACAGTTACCAAAACCGCTGTATCTCCATAACGAACCAAACACGCGCCATCGGCTTGTTTGGCCATCCTTCCTGTTTCAATAGATAATTCTTTTCCCCCAAGATTCATACTTGTGGTATACATAATGTAATTTTCCCTCCTTAAGGATTTGGGTAAGCGTTCAGGTGTCAGGTATCAGCAGTCAGGTAAGACCAGAGAAGTCTGGCCGGTAGAGGATATTACGATTCTGCGTGCTTCCCGGCATAAGATGCGCTAACCCTTTTAAAGCCGGCACCTGATACCTGAACGCTTACTCTAATAGTGATGAGAGTGTAGGGATGGAGTAAAGTATACTCAGCACGGTCATAAATAGTGATTTTGAATAGGTTGTAAGTTGTAGGTT
>JASEGY010000160.1 GCA_030019105.1 bacterium
CCGAGCCGGCCTGGCGGGCCGAGCCGGCCTGGCGGGCCGAGCCGGCCTGGCGGACCGAGCCGGTCCGGCAGACCATTGTGTCTTTCTTGATAGAGACAATCTTTGTCTTATTCATAAAGAATTAGGCCCCCAGGCCCAGCCCAGGATTTGTCAGGAGTTCCCACGGGGGACAATCTTTACGCCTAAAGGAGTATTCCTGAGCATTTCTTTTGCCTGCCCCGCAGCGTTGGATTACCTTAAAGATAAAACACCTGTCCGCATGGGAAAGACTGAAAACCCTACCCTTACTTTACCAAAAGATAAGAACTTATCATTAGTAAAAGACATCCCTTTTTCATGGGAAGCATATTTCAAGCTTGAATCATCACTGTTAAATATATTAGTCAGGCAGGAATATTCCTTTGAGGAAAGATTACTTGCCGGGTGCTACCTGCTGGAAGGAATCGTTAAAAAAGGTTTAACCGGTTCACCTTTAGAGGCATATCTTATTTCACAGAGCAAAGAAGATTATAATGACTTATTGGCGCGAATAAAGGATGTCTCCCCTTCCATTCATATACAACTCTCTTTTCTTGAAACCTTTCTTAAAACCCGGATGAGATTGAGTCATCCGTTAGGGTCTCTTTTTTATAGTCGCGACTTAACTGCCGGACTTAATTCCCTGCTCAAAGATTTATCCATGCCATCAAGAGACCTTACCTATAATCGGGCTTACTGTAATCTTTATCAACCCTGGCTTCCTTTTCTTACACCCATTCTGGAAAAATATTTTCAAACGAAACTCTTATCCAATCATCTAACTATTTCGTTTGAAGTAGTCAGGGGATACATTTTTTTGGTTATCTATTACGTCTTTATCCGGTTTTACAGCCTCAGCTTAGCCATAAAAACAAATAAGCCTGTTGATGAACCCATTATCCTGGAAGCGATAAATTTTCTGGAGAAATATTTTGTTCACAGTCAGATGGTTAGAGGGTTCTGGTCGGCCATCAAAAACAAATCCCTGGACAGCCTATCCCTGGCCGCCAGGCTAATTAAAGCGTAACTATACTCAACGCGGGCATAATCTGCCAATAACTCAGGGCAATTTGGTTGTAAGTTGTAAGTTGTAAGTTACTTCTACAACCTACAACCTACAACTTACAACCTATTCAAAATCGCAATTTATGCCCGTGCTGAGTATACACGTAATTGCTCAATAAAGTGTGGAAATCTCGCAAAGACGATACGTGTTCACGGAATGTTGAAATTAGAAATTGGAAATTGGGCCTTCATACTTTCTAATTTCCAATTTCAGCGTTCCGTGAACGGTTACCTTCACTTTTTACCTCCCCGTTTCTCCTCCTCTAATCTTCGAAAATCAAACCAGGTATCAAAAACTCCCAGGAAAGTTAGAGCATAGACAAATACCACAAGTAAAAAACAAGCCAGGATCTGTATAAAAAGCGGAACGTTATATTTCTTTAGATAAAAGGTGACAATAGAAATGCCGATTAAGAAGAAAATAAATTGGAAGATATAGCGCAGGTTAATCCCCATAAAGTAGAAGATATCTATCCCTTTATATTCTCCCAGGAGCATCCCTGTCCAGCCAATAATGAATCCCCAGACAAATATATCAGGAACTCGCCAGAGTGAGAAGGGTGGCCACTTCGAGAAGGAATAGCCCTGCCAGGCCGGCTCGGCCCGCCAGGCCGGCTCGGCCTGCCTTTTCAGGATAAACTTGATCAGTTCATAAATAAACCAGGAATAGAGCAGGGAAATTAGGAGCAAAAAGGCCGGCGTGAGTTGGAAGGCAGTAGTGACCGTCTCTTCATAGAGTAATTTTAAAGTTTTTATCTCATCCGGAGATGTTCCCTTATATTCCAGTTCTTGAAATAAGGCCATCCCCTGGATATTAATGGTATTCTGGAGAGTTTCGGTTAACTTGATAACAGGAGGTTGTTTGTCCTCATATAAGAGGATGAACGAAAAGTGCAGAATAAACAGGAGTAGGAGAAAAAGAGTAGATAATAAAACTGTATTTTTAGGGGAAACCGCTCGTCTAATCGAGAGACCGAATCCTGTACCGATTAAGCCTAAAGTAAAAAAAAGGTAGCCCTTTGAGCCTTCTCCAGGAAAGAGATAGACTAAAGAAAGGCCAATCAGGGTGGCCACCAACCCACCTTTAATTCCCCGGCCAAGGGTAACGAGACAAATAGGTAAAGGAGCCAATCCAACCAGGAATATACCCTCGGGCAAGAAGACCCATCCTATTCCATAAAGTAGAACAGCTATGGTGACACTTACCACGATATCTGCTATGCTTCTTCCATGTTTTTCCTCCATAAATCTATTCGTAATTGCTCAATAAAGTGTGGGAATCTCGCAAACCGATAAGTGTTCACGAAATATTGTATCTACTCAGCCACGAATTAACACAAATTGACACGAATACACACGAATAAAAGCAGCAATCCACCAATTTAGCCGATGAGTCAAATAGAACACGGATTGTACGGATGAGACGGATACACACGGATAATAAAAATCAGTGGAAATCCGTCGAATCCGTGTCATCAGTGTGCTATAAAAATTCGTGATAATTCGTGTTCATTTGTGGTTAATAAAGAGGCTGAGTAGTTACGAAATATTGAAATTAGAAATTGGGCCTTCATACTCCAATTTCCAATTTCGAGCTGTAAACGGCTACTTACTTTCCACAAGATATTGAGCAGTTACATCTATTCAACTGTAAACGGGAAAAGGGCGATATTTCTGGCCCGGCTGATTGCTCGCGTGACGAGGCGTTGATGTTTATCGCAGATTTTAGTTACCCGACGTGGCAATATCTTTCCGCGGTCCGAGGTGAATCTCCTTAAAGTAGGGATATCTTTATAATCTATTTGCTTACCAATCTTATTGGCACAAAAATAGCAAAAGGTCCTCCTCGGGGGTCCTTGTCCCCAGGGCTTTTTTCCGTCTTTTCCGTCGGATGGTCTTCCGCCGGATGGTCTTCCGTCGGATGGTCTTCCGCCGGGTGGTTTTCCACGGGATGGTCTTCCACGGGATTGACTTTGAGTACTTACTCTTCTCATTGTATTCCACCTTTTATAAGCGTTCAGTCTTAAAAGGAAACATCATTGTCTCCTTCATTTAAGGAAGTAAAAAAATTCTCCTCGTATGAAGCTCCCTTTAGTTGCCGGGGGGGGGCTTCTATTTCAACTTCTTCAGGTATATTAGAAGAACCGGTTCTTGGTAAAAAATGGACATATTGAGCGACTACTTCTATTGTGCTCCGCTTTTCCCCCTCAGGGGTCTCCCACGTCCTTTGTCTAAGTCTTCCTTCTACCAGAACACCGCTTCCCTTGGATAGACGTTGATGACAATTCTCTCCCTGCCTCCCCCAAACCGTCACCCGAACAAAAGTAGTTTCTTCCTTTCTTTCACCACCTTGTGTTACGTAGGTTCTATTCATAGCTACACTAAAAGTACCTACTGCCGATCCATTTGAGGTATAACGCAGCTCAGGATCATGCGTTAAATTTCCCATCAATATCACCCTGTTAAAACTAGCCATTTACTCTACGCCTCCTTCGCTTCTTCTTTTTTTTCTTCTTTCTTCACCTTTTGATCTTTTGGCTCTTCCAACGAATCTTTTTTGGTAGTCATATATTTAAGAACATGTTCGTTAAGTTCTAAATACTTAGCTATGTCCTTAATTGTGTTTGGGGGCGATAGGAATTGAGCTATATAATACTCTCCTTTTTCTTCATCTTTAACCGGATAAGCCAACTTTCTTACCCCCCACGGAGTCATTTTTTCAACTTCTCCTTTGGCTGAAGAAATTATATTTCTTATTCCGGTTAAGACTTTTTCTTTCGCCTTATCCTCTACCTTTGTTTTAAAAATAAACATTGTCTCGTAAGCGTTCATTAATGAAGTATCCTCCTAACAATTGGTATCTGGTATCTGGTGCATGGTGTTCCGACTACCAGGCACCAGATACCAGACACCAGACTACCACTTTAAAACAGATGATTTTTGACCACCAAAGCAGCAAAGACCACACTCACCATGCTCATCAGCTTAATAAGGATATTAAGTGATGGACCACAAGTATCTTTAAATGGATCACCTACCGTATCACCAACTACTCCTGCCTTATGGGCGTCAGAACCCTTGCCGCCGAAATGGCCTGACTCAATATACTTCTTGGCATTATCCCAGGCTCCGCCGGCATTGGCCATCATAATAGCCAGAACAAAACCGGAAGACAGCGCCCCGCCTAAGAGGGCAAAGACCATCTCAGGTCCCCCGATAAGGCCGGCCGCAATAGGCACAATGATAGCCATCAAAGAAGGAACTATCATTTCTCTCTGGGCTGCGGCCGTGCTGATTTTGACACAGACGGCATAATCCGGCTTGGCCTTGCCTTCTAATATCCCTTTTATTTCTCTAAACTGACGCCTTACTTCTTCCACCATCCTGGAAGCAGCCCGGCCAACGGCCATCATCGTTAGAGAACTAAAGAGGTAAGGCATCATGGCCCCGATGAAGATGCCGCACAGTATCTTGGGGTTAAGAATAGAAAGGTTAAACAACTCCCCGGCCCGGGCATGCCATTCTTCAAATGATAGCATCTCTGCGGCCTGGGGCAACCATTCCTTATATAATACCATGTGGACCTCATCGTAATAAGCGGCCAGCAGGGCCAGGGCAGTCAAGGCCGCCGAACCGATGGCAAAACCTTTCCCGGTAGCCGCGGTAGTATTGCCCAGGGCATCGAGGGCATCTGTCCGCTTTCTAACCTCTGGTTCCAAACCGGCCATTTCAGCTATCCCACCGGCATTATCCGCCACCGGGCCATAAGCATCAGTGGCCAGGGTTATGCCCAGGGTAGAAAGCATACCTACCGCCGCAATCCCAATACCATAAAGTCCTATCGCCGGTTCAGCGATTGAGCCTCCGGAGACAAAAAAGCTGCCCAGGATACCAAGCACAATCGTCAAGACCGGTATGGCGGTTGAAAGCATGCCTACCCCCAGACCGGCAATGATCACCGTGGCTGCTCCGGTTTGAGCCTGTTGAGCAATCCCCTTAGTAGGAGAGTAATGATCCGAGGTAAAGTATTCCGTGGAGAACCCGATAATATTCCCGGCCACCAGACCAATGATAATTGCCCACCAGATACCAACATTATCCGGGCCAAGGGTATATTGCACCAGGAAATAACTGCCAATGCAGATAAGAATACTGGCTGAATATATTCCGGTCCTGAGCGCCTTCAAAAGGACTTCCTGTTTAGCTTCCTCGCCGGATCTAACTAAGAAGGTGCCAATAATGGAACATATAACCCCGACCGTGGCCATAACCATCGGAACAGTAACTGCCTGAAGGGCCAATCCCTGAGAGGCAAAAGCGGCTGCTCCCAAAACCATGGTGGCCACGATGGAGCCTACATAAGATTCATAAAGGTCCGCCCCCATGCCGGCCACATCACCCACGTTGTCTCCCACATTGTCAGCAATCGTCGCCGGGTTGCGGGGGTCATCTTCGGGTATCCCGGCCTCGACTTTACCAACCAGGTCAGCTCCTACATCGGCGGCCTTGGTAAATATTCCTCCCCCAACCCTGGCAAATAAGGCCATGAAACTGGCCCCCATTTCAAAGGTGAGCATGGTCGAGGTGATATGCCGGATGACATCGTTCAGAGGCATGTCAGGGGACTGTGTTGCATACCACCATTTCAAAAATGTATACCAGATAGAGAGATCCAGCAGACCCAGTCCAACTACCATCATACCCATCACGGTCCCGCTGGAAAAAGCGACCCGTAATCCACTGTTTAAACTTGTCTTGGCTGCCCAGGCTGTTCTGGAGTTAGCATAAGTAGCTATCTTCATCCCCAGAAATCCTGATAACCCCGAAAAGAAACCACCCGTAAGAAAGGCAAAGGGAACAAACCAGGTTAAATACCCCCGGCCAGCCATGGCGGCCAGGATAATAACCATAATTATAAAAAAGATGGTTATCACCCCATACTGCCGTTTAAGGTACGCATTAGCCCCTTCACGAACGTATTGGGATATCTCTGCCATGCGTTTGGTGCCTTCACTCTTTTTCATAATACTTGCCCAGAGATACCCGGAAAAAAGCAAGGCGGCAATTGAGCCCACCCACGTAAGCCACATAAGGTCTCGTTCCATTAGACTGATTCTCCTCCTTAAATAAGTTGCAAGCCTTCAGCCATCAGCTGATACCTGAACACTTAATTATAGTTTCATAGCATACTCGATATTAATCAGTTTGTCAAGAAAAATCTTTACGTAGTCCCAGAATGAGGAGTTCCATCCTTAGATCGCTCGCCTCTTCCGATTTGAGGGCAAGGTCGGTATCCAGCAAGGTCTTAAAGGCATTCAACAATTGTTTTTCGGTAAATAATTTTGTCTGCTGAAATATACGCGTAATCTGCTTTTTAGATCGAATCTTCAACCTGGAAGCCACCTCAAGCATGGGAACACCCTGGGCCAGCATCAGGCCGGCTTGCCAGAGGAGACGAAAATGACGGGTGATCATAAAGAGGATTTTTACCGGGGATTCACCTCTGTCCCTGAGTTGATTAAATCGCTTAAGGGCCGTTGTTGTTTCCCTTTGTCCCACAGAGTCGATCAAATCAAAGATCGAATCAGCCTCTCCAGGACTGATCACCTCTTCTACATCCTGAACATTAATAGTCTTCCTTGTCCCGGTAAAGGTTACAAGTTTTTCCACCTCAGCCGCTAATGCCTGCCGGCTGGTCCCAATGAGTTGGCCCAGAAGAAGAGCTGCTTGAGAAGCAATCTTTTTCCCCTGGTCCTGGCAAAGTTTGGTTACATACGCCTGGACTTGATTTTCCCACATTGCCCAGAAAGTAACCACCGCCCCGGTCTGGGATATGGTCTGGCACTCAGCCTCAGTAAATTGCTTAGCCTCAGTTTTGGATTTGGCCTTGCGTTCGGCATCAGTCTCCTGTTTTTTAGCCCAGAGGATGAGACAGGTGGTGGGGGATGGAGACTTGAGGTAGGAAAGGAGTTTCTTTTTCTCGGGCTTGGGAAGGGCATTAGCTTCTTTAACTACTACTAATCGTTTGGAAGCCATCTGAGGCAAGGTCAGGCAGAGGGAAAGGATGGCGGCCGCATCCTGTTTCTCTCCGTCAAGGACATCATAGTTAAATGCCAAAGCACTCCGGTCAGGAAAAAGGATGGTTTTTAGTTTTTGAAGGACGCGAGTCTTATCGGCCTCTTCTTCTCCCAAAAAGAGATATACCGGAAGTATTTCTCCCTTATCCAGCCTGAAGATAATGTCTTCGTAGCCTAAATTGCGCTGGTAGCTCATTTTTCATTTTTACATTGCTGGGGAGCAACCCGAGTGCCTCTCAAGGTTATAGTATTACCCCGCAACATTTGCGTTGTCCGCGAGAATCATGGCAAACACAGGAGTCAGGAATCAGGAGAAAGATGTGATCCTGACCCCTGACACCTGACTCCTAATATTGGTTTGGTTGCGGCTTAGCCGCGCTAGGTATGTATGTATGTATCTTCTTCAAATCTAAGGGTAAGAGCCAAAGGGTTCAAAGTTCAGGGTTCA
>JASEGY010000161.1 GCA_030019105.1 bacterium
AAACTTAAGTGTCGAAAAATCAAGCACTTATGGAGAACTTGCTACTGACCAGCTTTGTAAGAAACAAGACTCATTCACCACTGAGGTATGGATGCACGGAGAAATAGTTATGATTCTTCTCTGTGTCTCTGTGTCTCCGTGGTAGATCAATAAGGTATTGGGAGGAAAAGATGATTCAAGATGTCACCAAGCTTAATACTTTGCTTGAGATAAGCAATATTGTCCATTCTACCCTGGAGGTTAATTCTGTAGTAAATCTGATTCTCGGAACTGTGACCGAGGCATTAAAGGCAGATGCCGGCACCCTTTTATTGATGAATAAAGATCATCAGCTCTATTTCAGGGTAACGGAAAAAGGGGAGGAGATAAAAAATCTTAAGCCCAGGATGGAAAAGGATATAGAGGCCTGGGTGGCTACTTCAGGTGAATCCGTTCTTATTCCTGAACGGGATAAGTTGGGCCGTTTTAAGGACCGATTAAAAGATGTCGTGGATTTTAAAATCGGTTCTCTCATTTGTGTCCCTTTAGGGCTGGAGGATAAACGGATCGGTTCCCTGGAGGTGGTTAATAAAGAGGGGAAACCTGTCTTTACTGAGATAGAAGAAGATTTCCTGAAAGAGATTGCTCATCACGTGGTCAATTCCATCAGGAATGCTAAACTTTATGCTAAAGCCAGTCAGGAAAACAAGGGCCTGAAGGAAATACTGGAGCTTAAACATACTATTATCGGTGAAAGCAGGTCAGTAAAGGAGACCTTAAGCTTGATCGGAAAGGTCTCCGGGACCAAGGTCAGTGTCCTTATTACCGGAGAGACCGGAGTGGGCAAGGAATTAGTCGCCCGGGCTATTCACGAAAATAGTCCGGTAAAAGATGGGCCCTTTGTGGAGATCAACTGTGCGGCCATTCCGGACACCTTGCTTGAATCCGAGCTCTTTGGCTATGAAAAAGGGGCCTTTACCGGAGCTGCTTATACTCGTAAGGGGAAATTTGAATTGGCTGACGGGGGCACCCTGTTTTTGGACGAAATTGGTAGTATGTCCCTTATGGCCCAGGCCAAGATATTGAGGGTTCTCCAGGAGAGAAAATTCGAACGAGTGGGGGGGCAGCGTATGATCACAACTGATGCCCGGATCATTGCGGCCACTAATATTGATATTTTAGAGACCATCAAGAGAGGTGGGTTTCGGGAGGACCTCTACTATCGATTAAATGAAATAAATATCTACCTCCTACCTCTGAGGGACCGAAAAGAGGACATCCCTTTTTTGATTGAGCATTTCATCGAGGAGTTTAATTCAGAGCTCAATCGAGATGTGAAAAGGGTTTCCGATGTGGCCATCAAACACTTGATGGGATATGAATGGTTTGGGAATGTCAGGGAACTTAGATCAGCTATTAAGCGGGCAATGATTTTGATGGAAGGCGATGTTATTCACCTGGAGCATCTACCCTTTGAGGTGCGGTTTATCAGCGAAGAAGTGAATGGGGGCGTCATACCGAGCCTGGAAGAGATGGAACGGGAGCATATCCTCAAGGCCCTGGCATATACTGACTGGAACAAAACCCAGACAGCCCAGCTTCTGAAAATATCCCGGCCGACTCTGGATAAAAAGATCAAGACTTACGGGCTGGTGGTTAAGCAAAAGTAAGAAGATACGTATCTTCTTCAAATCTATTGGTACAAGAGAAAACTTAAATAATCTCTCGCAAAGGCGCAAAGGCGCAAAGAATAAAATAATATAAGCTCTTAGCGACTTTGCGGCTTTGCGAGAGATAAAAAAGGGACTGGGCTATACCATGACTTTTGAAGAGGATACGAAGATACGATGCCTGGAAATACTCTCGACAGTTGCTTGCTGTTATTGAAAAAAGAAAAGGTGGAGGTAAATTAGATTGAAAAAGGTTAGTACCATAATCTTAATTATTTCAGTAGTTTTTTTGGGTTGTGCCAGGGTCAGACCTATTCCACCTCCGGAAGAGGCTAAACTGCCGCAGCTTTATGCCTCTCTAACCGAGCCCCTGGATAAGATCGACAGTTCTGCCGTGGTTGGCAGGCGCATTGTCATTGATCCGGGGCATGGAGGACGATTCCCAGGGGCAGTGGGTTCCGGCGGGGTAACGGAAAAAGAGGTCAATTTGGGGGTGGGCCTCTATCTCTGGGGCCTTCTGAAGGAAGCCGGAGCTGAGCCTGTTTTAACCAGAGCCAGTGATAAACATTTTGCTGACGTCCAGAAAGATGACCTTCAGGCCAGGGTGGATATAACCAAAGAAGCGGAAGCGGATATATTTATCTCGCTGCATCACAACGCCGATATTGTCCCTGGCTCGCAGAAGAACCAGATCGAGACCTATTACAAGATGGATGATCCCGGGCCTTCTCTTGATCTGGCCCATGCTGTCCACCGTCACCTGGTTCGGAATCTGGGCATCAGAGAAAATAAAATCCTGGCTGGAAACTATTATGTTCTTCGCCACAACCCGGCCAAAGCCGCTCTTCTGGGTGAAGCCTCTTATCTTTCTAACAAGTGGGTGGAGGAAAAGCTTCGATTGGCCTCGGCGCAAAGACTTGAGGCCGGGGCATATTTCCTGGGACTTTGCGATTATATCTCACGGGGTATTCCTGAGGTTGTTGAAATAACCCCGTCCAGAACAGTTGCAGAGGCAATGCCCCGGATTTCAGTTGCCATTAAAGACGGCCCCGGCGGAGCAGGAATAGACCCTGCTTCCATCAGGTTAAGACTGGATGGGGAAGCGGTTAATCATCATTATCTCCCGGAAGTCGATCAGATTATTTACATCCCCCCGGATCCATTAACCAACGGAGAGCACCGGATAAGCATAGATGCCAGAAACCTGAAAGGCAATGCCTTAAGGACTGCCTCGACTTCTTTCACCATTGATCTTCCTCCCCAAAGTCTGGAGTTTGCTTTCGATCCACCCATACTGCCCCCTGATGGTCAAACTCAAGTGGCTGTTGTCGCTGAGGTAAAGGATAAATACGGGCACCCTGTTCGGGATGGGTCTATTGTTCGATTCAAGGCGAGTGAGGGTAACTTGAGTTCAGATACGGGGGCGACACTGAATGGGAAGGCGATTACCTATTTGAGTACGAAAAATACGGGGGCTATTTCGGTCAGGGTATCTTTTAAAGACCTGTCGGCTGAAAGGCAGATTGCCTGCCATTATCCGATTAAATTTGCCATGGTAAGCGGATTTGTCCAGGATAAACTGGACAGTAGTCCGCTTAAGGAAGCGGTAGTAGTATTAGATGGCGAGAGAATTGCCTGTACCAATCGGGATGGTTTCTTCTTCCTGCCTGATGTGACGCCTGGCAGACACGGATTTTCAGTCAGTAGTAACGGTTACATCCCGGTTAAGATTGACCTTGACCTCAAAGATCGTGAGAGCAAGAGAAAAGACCTGAGACTCCTTCCGGTTGCCGGAGGGGTTTTGAAAGGCCAGGTTTTTGTGGTTGATCCGGAGTTTGGCGGGGGAGAATCCGGGGCTATTGGGCCTACCAGTATGCGGGCCTCGGATGTTAATTTAGTCGTAGCCAGGTACCTGAAAGACTATTTGGTGAAGGCCGGGGCTAAGGTCTTTCTCACCCGGGAATTTGATGTTACCATGCCGGAACTGGAGCGGGTCAAGCTGGCCAATGCTGTCGGGGCAGACCGGTTTGTTTCCATCGGACATGGAGGGGCTTCTGATCCGGCCTTGAATTTTACCTATACTGCCCACTATCCCAATTCCAGGGTAGGTGTCCCTCTGGCCAAAGCCGTGCAGGCGCACTTAGTGAAGGCCTTAGGGCATGAAGACCGGGGAGATAAAGATAGCGCGGCTTATTGTCTGGTGCAAACGGCCTGTCCGGCTATTTACACCCATGCTTCATTGATTACCAACCAGGAAGAAGAGACACGCTTGAGCAGCCCGGTCTATAATCGAAAAGAGGCCTACTCGATCTACAATGGTATCCTGGCCGGCTATGGACTGACTAATCAGGATACTGCCTCTTTGAGCGGGAAGGTGCTTGATAAAAATGGAAAGCCTGTCTCTAATGCCCTGGTAACCCTAGATGATTATCTGATGCTCCAGACAGGGAAAGACGGGGCCTTTCATTTCCTTTATCTGGAACCGGGGCAGCACCGGGTCAAGGTTGAATGTCAGGGCTTTGCCGGCATAGAAAAGACAGATGTTACGCTGCAGGCCGGAGAAGAAAGGCAGTTAGACATAAACCTGGAAAGAAGTAGATAGCGACTGGATGACTAAGCAAACTTTTTTGGTAGAGTTAAATAAAGGGGAAGAATTTTACTGTGCTCGCGTGGTAAACCACTCTAATTGTTTCACTCAAGGGTATACTGTGGAAGAAACGATAGAGAATATCAGGGAGGTAATTTCCCTTATGATAGATATTCGGATTATAGAGAAGTCTAAAGTTCTAATGGCAGCATAAGTTGATTGCATTTTCAAATGGAAAATATGACCTGCGAATGGCCGTTCCCTGGGAAGGGATACTTTGGGACGGTTCAAAATCGCTCATTTTCTGGTGAAATATTACGCGCGGTTAACCTCCCGCAGGTTTAGAACCTGCGGGAGGTTAATTTGCTCAGCCGCAAGCTTTCACAGTAAGGTGAACCATCCCGATACTTTTCATTTTTTGAGGAATTCGAAATTACATATTCTTATCTCCGGCAGACCTCGCTCATCTGTAATCAAAGTTCCCTTGCTATCAAATGAAATAAGTATATGCCTCCCTCTAAGGTTAAGATCTTCAATTCCCACTTTCGACAGTCTTTCTTTTCCAACCCGCAATAAATTAAGATATTCTTCCCGGGTAATAACTCCCTCTCTATAGGCGTGTAATGCATTTACACCTTCATAGAAATCTCCATCTTTAGCAGCTAATTTTTCATCAGGTCCATTCCAATACCCCCAGATAGTTATATAATCCCGGTTCTTCATCAGGATCGGCATTCCATCAGGGGTAAAATAATCCTTGTGGCTTTCATATCGAGAGTTGTCAAAGAGGTTATCGGATATCTCCGTTTCAGTCCCCGTCATATATATCGCTCTCGGATAGATGGTGGCGATACCTTTGCAACTGAGTTCTACGGCAAGAGAGACCTCCTCAAAAGGACTGTTGCAGCCGTACGCCAATATCTTCTGTTCATCCTCTTTAAAAGGATCCATATCCGGTTGTAAACCAACCATGGAAAACTTCCAAACGAGGTGGATATTATCTTTAGTTACCGTGTAGTAAATTGCCCTATGCTGGGATAGTTTAGTCTTTGGAGCCTGTTTCCATCGTTCCGGGAGAAAGTAGTCAAACAAATATGGATCTTTTCCTGCCACCCACAATCTTCCTTTAGTACTTTCCACATGCCCATAAACATAATCAACCCCAAAGATATTTACATGATGCAGGTGCGGATGGAATTTTCTGGGAATCTCTATGGTAAATCTATCTCTTTGTCTTTTTAGGTAATCAGTGCGTTTAGCTTTTTTGACCATTTCTTCTCGTTCAGGAGTCCTGTCAAGTAATTCAAAATCAACTAACCCACAAAGAATCTTTCCCTGCCTGTCTCTCAGAAAATCTCCACCTTCAGGTCTGATAATGACATGCTGCGGCTTTCTGTCTCTTACTATAAATCCCTCCTTTTCTATCTTCTCTTCAGCGTTAAGCGTGAGCGACTCCATAAGCTTTTCATCTAATACTCCTTCCCTACAGGCAAAAGCCGCATCTATCCCTTTAAGCCATTCATAAATAACCGCATATGAACGGTGCATATCCAGGGTGATTTCCTTATGTGACCGTATCTTCAACCGTATTTTATATTCTTTTCTTCCAGTTTGCCATAATTTTTGAGGCTTTGATGGTACATATATGGCCAGGGGTTTTTGGATAATTATTTTCCCGGAAGAGTTAGACATTGTATTTCCTAACTCCATAACTAAAGAGAATTCTTCAAAGGGGCTATTGAATTCAGCGCTCATTAATTCCTCGCAATACTCGGCCCCTGGAATATCCTGTCCCATGCGGTTCCATTTTATAACAATATCCTTACATCTCCCGTTTATTCTTTTTGTCTTAATTTTATAAATAGAACTTGTTCCTGATAATCTTGTGAAATTTTCATTAAACCAGTTTTTATCTGTCCAAAAATTTTCCGGTCTCAAGTTTTCAAGGAAGGGCAATCCATATTTTGTGAGATAAAGATCATCTTCATTTTCTAATTTTATATGGGCATATTCCACATCTAAGGCTTTTACTATTTCATTCTTATTATGATTTTTTTCACTATAAAACCATTCCCTGATCTGAATATCTTCTATCATAGGAGTTCTCCTCCGTTTTGTCGGTGGCCGTCAAGAAGTATACTCAGCACGGTCATAAATAGTGATTTTGAATAGGTTGTAAGTTGTAGGTTGTAGGTTGTAGGTTGTAGAAGTAACTTACAACCTACAACTTACAACCAAATTACCCTGAGTTATTGAGAAGATACAGAATCGCAGATTATGCCCGCGTTGAGTATAAATCACAGTTTAGTAAATTTTTAAATTTTTAAATTTTTAAATAATCACCACAAAATTGCGATCTGTGCAATCAGCATTTATAAACAATTTTAACCTGCCGCAATCAACCGCCAATACTGGCGGTTGAGCGTCTGAAGGCTGACTACTAATCAGATACGACTCCTTTAATAAGGGTGGATTGATTGGGGCTTGCACTTCTACTTCCGCAGGCGACTAAGCTTTACAGTGACCTGTTAAAAAAAGTTGATTGCACAGGTCGCAAAATTGCGGCTCAAACCTTGGAATCTTTATCTAAAAAACAAGCGAAAATATGGCACCCTTCAAAAACCGGTTAACAGTTTAAGATGAGATTCTTGCAGGCTCCTTCTACTGAGCCACTGGCAATTGGTAGAGATACTCATGGTATCTCATCCGGGATCGATTACGGTAGAAATAACCTATCACCTTGCAATCTCACGTTTCCTACCACGAAGTCCTCTCTTGGTTGCACTTTGACGCATACCTTTCCCAACTTGGCTAACTTTACCCTTCAAGATATGAAGAGATCGTTCCCGAACCCACTCTTTTGTCTCGGAACTTCCCTCCTTGCAGAGATAATCTTTGATCTTCCTCTGAAAACATCCACTCCTCCAAACTTTTAAATTCGCGTCGAGGACGTAAAAGATTAAGTTTCTAACCGAATCAGCCGATTTTTTAGGTAAAGGACCAAATTTTTATAGACTTTTGCGTCGCCCCAAAATAGACGCACCCATCTTAATCCATCACGAAAGGAGATTGTTATGAAGTTTATAAGACGCCAAGATTTAGATGCCCAAAAGCGGATAGAGATTGCTGCTTCTGCCCTTTTAAATTAGGGGATATATGGGCATATCACCTACCTATCTAAGGTATACAAGGCTTCCCGTACCTTTGTTTATCAATTACTCTGGGCAGCCAGCCTTACCCTGACCCAGAAGTTCAGCCCACCTGCTTCGCCTAAGAAAGAGTCCTTAGTTGTTAATGAGCAATTGATAGATAAAACGTATCCTCTTCAAAAGTTATGGTAGAACCCGTTCAGGTTGTCAGGTTCAGAGG
>JASEGY010000162.1 GCA_030019105.1 bacterium
TTCGCAATCGTAACATTCTCGCGGACAACGCAAATGTTGCGGGGTAATAGTATAGACTCGCTCCATCTTTTTCACCAATTTCTAATTTCCAATTTCTAATTTCAATGGGTATATTATTTTCTGTCAGGTCCCTTATTTCAGGCTTAACGCTTCCTCGATTTCCTTAATCACTCGGGACAGTCCTTTCCCATCTACCAGGTCTCTCCCTGCCTTACTCATCTTCAATCTGGCGGCCTCATCCGAGATTAAATCCGCAACCACCCCGGCTAACTCGTCTTCCTTAACCTGAGCGCCTACCCCCAGGTTGACTATTGCCCCGGCTTCAGAAAAAACCCTGGTATTTTCGGCCTGCACACTGTCTTGCGCTATAATTATAGCCGGTGTGCCGCAGCAGGCTAACTCATACATAGTTACCCCCGCTGAGGCAATAGCCAGGTCAGCTTCCCACATTAGCTCATGAATAACAGTTGCCTCGCGTGTAAACCGAACATCCCAGTTTCGGGTTTCGAGTTCGGGGCACCCGCTTGCGGGTCGCCGAGTTTCGATTTCGGGGTACCCGCTGCCAGGCCGGCTCGGCCCGCCAGGCCGGCTTGGCCCGCCAGGCCGGCTTGGCCTTGCGGGTCGTCGAGTTTTGCCAGGATAATCTCTAACCTCCCACTTACCCTGAAAAGCCGGACCAATCACTACCTCAACTACTAATTTCGGATTGCGGATTGCAGATTGCGGATTGCGGATTGCGGATTGTGACTTGATAATTGCAAACCGCGATTCTTCTAATCCGAAATCCGAAATCCGAAATCTAGAATGAGAAAGGCCGCGCAACGCCTTTAAGGTCAAGTTATTTGGATCACTCCCCCCCATACTCACCAGGATTCTTCTAACAGTCGGGTTGATCCTTCGGGGCTCGCCGGCCAGTTGAGTGAACTCCTCTCTCAGGATAATATAATCCGGCCCAAGCAGGTATTTAAGTTTCGAGTTCGGGGCACCCGCTGCCAGGCCGGCTCGGCCTTGCGGGTCGTCGGGTTTCGAGTTAAGGGAACCTTCCTCCCTTATCTGAGCTTCCTTATTCCGCAATCCGCATTCCGCAATCCGCATTCGGTTTTCCTCCGGGCTAAGGTTGGCATCGACGACCAGGTCTGCTGCGTATCGCCCCTGGCCAAGATCATCAAAGGTAACCAAAACCTTCCCCCGCGACCTTAATTCCTCCATGTAAGAAAACTCTGTGGTCATGATGTCGACTATAATAATCTCACCTTTCAGGGCATCCGGCAGAGCAAATTTAGATGAGACAGCAGCCAGGCTGTATCCGGCCTGCTCCACTTTAGGGCGAACATCCCTATCATTAGCGGTCACAAAGATAATTTCCGCCCCTGGTCTTTGTTTAAGCTGGTCTGCCAGGGCCAGACAACGCACCAGATGCCCCAGGCCAATCTTATGGTCAGCATCAACTCTGAAAGCAATCCGCATCTTTATTCTCCAGGCCTCTTTTGCCTAACAGCGGCATTTATTAAGGCCAATTCAGGCTCAGCCTCTAAAAGCCTTATTACATCTCTAACATCAACTATCTCTCCTGGACGATAGAGCCTCTTATAAATTTCCCGCATTAGAGATAAGTCCTCCTCTGTATCCACCGTCAGACGAAGATCAGGCCGTCTCAGATAAGGGGGGGCCTTTAGGCTCTCTACCCGGAAACTCTCCGGGTTTTCATGGATAAAGGACGTTACATGCTCTCGATGGAAATGGAGCTCATCCAGGATACTGTGCATTCTTAGAAGGGCTTTTAGCGTGACACAGGAAGCTCCGACCCCTAAAGGGAAGTCCTCCATAAAGGTATAATCTACTCCTTGTTGGATATGCTTAGCCAGGGATTGACTAATGGATTCGGGGCAAAGCAGGGGATTATCTCCGGTAGCCCTTATGATTATTGATGCCCCAATCCATTCAGCCGCATCAACATACCTGGCCAGGACATCCTCCTCACTTCCGGCAAAAGACGGCACCCCCCAATTAGCCGCCTTTTCCAGGATAATCTTATCCTCCTTTGAGACAGAGGTAGCCACCACGATCTTATCCACCCCTTTGATATGTTTCAATCTTTCAACCACGTGAAAGAGGAGCGGATACCCCACTATATCAGCCATAGATTTACCCGGTAGCCTGGTCGATCCCATCCGGGCCTGAATGATAGCGGCTACTTTCAATCTATCTGCCCCCCTTGATCAACTCCAATATTTCCCTATCCCTTACTCTACGATAAGTTCTCTCCTTCCACCTGCCGGCCAGGGCCTGAGGGAGCCTGGGAAGAGCACGTAAGACGGCTTTCCAGAATCGCATCTTACCCCGAAAAATATCGCGCCCCAAAAAAATAGGAAAGAAAAAGAGATGGGAAAGAATCAACCCCGGATCAGTGATATTCTTCCAGGTAAAAAGGTAGTTATTTCGGGCAGATATCTTTCTGACCTCATCTAATTTAAACTCTCTGGTTATGGTAGCCTGACTTTTATGATACATCAGACTTTTTGGTTCATAAACGCACCGTAACCCTCTCTTCCATGCCCGATAACATATATCTACATCCTCGTAATAAAAAGGTTCATACAAGGGGTCAAATCCGCCTAATTCCAGGAATTTCTCACGATGGTATGCCCCGGCTCCACCACAGACAAATAGAGGCGGATTTTGATCTTCCTCTTCCGGTTTATTTATCACTGTTAAGTGACCGTATTTGAAAAGCCCCCCGTGATTGCCGGTAAGGTAAGTTCCATCAAAGCGGTAGATCCTGGTTGCGACGGCAAAGACATCCTGGTCTTGAAAATGATCTAAAAGATACGCAAAGGAATCCGGGGCGGGTTTGACATCATTGTTAAGCAGAATAAGAATCGGTGCTTTACTCTTTCTTACCCCCACATTGGTGGCCTCACCAAATCCTATCCTCCGGCCCAAAGAGATAACCTGAATCTGTGGGAAATTCTCTCTAACAAACCGGATACCCGCATCTTCACTATTATCATCTACCAGAATGATTTCATAGCGGCAACCGCTATTTGATGCAGCCAGACACACCTGGGGCAAGCACTCTTCCAGTAAATCTTTCCCATTTCGGTTGGTGATGACAATGCTAATATCTAACATTGGTCAGTTGGCAAAGGACTAAAAGGACTAAAAGGACTAATGACTGAGGACATTATACCCGAAGAAACAAATTATTGCAATCAAATTTGTTGACAAGGCCGAAGGTATCTGATAGAATAACCTCGAACGTATCTTCTCAATAACCCGGGGCTATCGGTTATCGGTAAGGAGTAACCAGTAACCAGCAATCACCGATCTTCCCCGAAATAACGTCAGGAGGCCTCTAATGGATGAGGAAAGATTTTTTTTCTGGTCACCGGAAGAAAAGCAGTTAAGACAAGCCCTGAAAGGGCTGAGAGATAATTATGGCTGTGAGGCCCTCAAGTTTGAAACCGAAGCGGAAGGGGCAAGTTTTGAAGAGATCCGGTATTATATGAACCTAGCTTTGGGCCAGATGGCGATCAAGGTCAAGATCGGAGGGCCGGAGGCCAGAAATGACATCAGAGAACTTTTAAAGATCGGCGTAAAGGGGATCATTGCCCCCATGGTGGAGTCCCCTTATGGCCTGAAGAATTTCATCACGGCCTTATCCGACCTGGCCAGCCCGGAACAATACAAATATCTTTTCAAGGGATTCAATGTTGAAACCATAACCACTTACCATCAGATAGATGACATCTTTGCCTTGCCGGAAATCAAGCAGATTGACAAAATTAGTATTGGCCGCAGCGACCTGGCCGGATCAATGGACATGAAACCGGACGATGAGCCGGTGATGAAAGTTGTTCAAGAAGTAACTGAAAAGGCCCACCGGATTGGTCTGGCTGTCTCAGTGGGAGGAGGGATCACCCCCGGCAATGCCCGGCGAATATCAGAGCAGATTAACCCGGAAAGTATCAACACCCGAAATTTAGGTTTTGCTCTGAGTCGAGTTAAAGACCCGGCTGTTTCCATTCAAAAGGCCCTTGAATTCGAGACCGCCCTTCTTGAGCACCGGGCCAGGCAAGCTAAAGCAGACTTTGACAGACTTCAAAAAAGAATTGAAGTGCTTAAAGAAAGGATGGGGCAATGATATTTCGGATTGCGCACCCACTTCGTGGGTACCCGGGATTGCGGATTAGCCTGCTGATGTTGCTTCTCTTTGGATCAACATCTGCTTACGCTCGAGACTATCCCTTCCAGGTCGGAGAAGAGTTCACCTATGAGGTTAAGATACTTGGTATCAAAGCCGGCAAACAAACGATTAAGATAGATTCTAAAACAAACCTGGGGGAAGACGAGGTCTATTGCATTACCTCTAAAACAGCTTCATCTTCCTTTTTCTCCCTCTTTTACAAGGTCTATGACCGGATCCAGACTTATATTGGGGTAAATGACCTCTTGCCCCGCTATCTTAAGGCTGACACCCATGAAGGGATCAATGTCCGGCATACACAAACTCGAATCGACCAGACTAATCTTACCGCGGTGGTGCTTGAAGCGGATAGACCGGAAAAAACGATAAAGATCATCCCTAACACGATAGATGTTGTTTCCCTGATCTATTATCTGAGAAGTAAAGACCTTGAATTAGGAGACACCTTTGATTTGGGGATACTTAGTACCGGATCGGGTGTAAAGTTTCTAAATACGCGGGTAGAGATAACAGAAAAACAGACCATCGAGGTTCCTTTAGGTGAATTCCCTGCTTTATTGGCCAAACAGAGCAAAGACGGCGGCATTGGCATCTGGTTCAGCGATGATAATCTCCGGCTTCCTCTAAAGATTGAAGCCCCAACGCCGCTGGGTGTGCTCTCGGCAATGTTGAAGAAAGCGAAGGGGATAAAAAGATAAAACAATGATTGACTGTAAGCGTTTATCTTCCAATATATCCCTTCATCCGATTGACTTACATAAGGTAAAGAGGTATCCCCTCAAGCAAAGAAAAAATAAGGTCAAGATAGCTGATTTTGGCCGGCCTTGTTCTGCTGGAGAAGGATTTGGCTCTTTTCTCGACTCTCTTCCCAATCTCCTGGCGGTAAAAAACCTGAGGCAGGTAGTAGCGGCCATCATTCAAGCAAAGCAGATAGGCAAGCCGGTTATTTTTAGCCTGGGAGGGCATGTAATAAAATGCGGTCTTGGCCCGATCATTTCTGACCTGATCGAACAAGGAATCGTAACCGGGATTGTTCTTAATGGCTCTGGGATTATCCATGATTTTGAGATCGCCCTGATTGGCGAGACCTCTGAAGATGTAAGGGCCGCCCTTCCTTTAGGAGAATTTGGGATGGCTGAGGAGACCGGCCGGCTCATTAATGAGGCCATATCTAAAGGAGTGGCTAAAGGTTGGGGAATGGGGAAAAGCATCTGTGAATTGATCGCTTCTCTCCAGCCGCCTTACGCCGCTTACAGTCTCTTAAATACAGCCCATAAACATGGGGTGACGGTTACCGTTCATCCGGCTATTGGGGCTGACATTATCCACCAGCATCCGGAGGCCGATGGCGCCGCCCTGGGCGAAGCCGGCTTCATTGATTTTAAACTCCTTACCTCCCAGATAGCCGGTCTTGGGGGAGGCGGGGTCTTTGCCAATTTTGGTTCGGCCGTGATCATACCTGAGGTCTTTTTAAAGGCCCTTAATCTGGCCAGGAATCTGGGCTATAAGGTGACTAATTTTACGACCGTCAACTTTGATATGATCCGTCATTACCGGCCGTCAGAAAATATTGTCAAGCGGCCAACCACAGATGGAAGCAGGGGTTACTACCTCATTGGGCATCACGAACTGATGATCCCGCTTCTATCCAGGGCAATAGTGGAAGCGAATAGGCTATGTTAAGCTGAAATAGTTATCTAATTTTCTGTAAATATCTTTATTCGCCATAAATGCCTTCAAATCGCCCTAAATATTTCCGCTCACCCGGTCGTTAATAAGAGTAACGGTAAGATGTGCCCAATTCAATTAAGGATAATGACGTTTTGCCCAGGGAGGGATAAAAACATTAAAGAAGACTTATTCCTAAAAGAAGGTCAGTTGTGTCTGAAAAGGGATAGGTCTTTTTTATTTTATAACCGGTTTAAGAAGTTGAAGATATTTGTCCTGAACAGGAAATGCGGCTTTTATGTTCAGGGTGAATGTTCTACTGAGGGGAAGCGACTTTTTAAACCTAAAATCTTTTTGGACTCTCTCGGTAAGAGGGGTCGCCGGTTTGATGACCCTTTCGGGCAGGCTCTGAGGCAACAAATATCATCCTAATAGAAAGGGCCGCCATTACCGAAGGTGTTCAATCTTTACGAAAGGAGGGATGGAATAAAGAATTAAATCACAAGCAACCGACCCGGGATATTGTCTCTCTCTTCAGTTCGCCAGGGATGTCAAGTTAAACTTCAGCGCCAAAGTCAAAAAATAAATTCTCGATTGAGGGATCAGGAATTTATTCTCGATTGAGGGTTTTTTTCTCTCTCGAAAAAGAGATATCGGGGCTGTTAAAAAAACTGATGTGCCATGTAAAGAGTAAAGAGAGAGGGGCTCCCTTTACTTTATGACCGGAAGGAAAGATCTCTAATTCCTGCCTGGTTTCAAAGAAAAGGAATCTAAGAAAAGAGAGCTAATGGGTGACCCGCATAAGCATCTATTATCCTCTCTGTTCTGAAGTCGGGAGCTTGCAAGGAGAGAACCTTGTAAAAAGGCCCGAAAGGGGTGACTATTTAGCACTCCAGGCAAGACCCCTCCGGAAGTAAGGAGACTTTCCGGCTGGAACAAATTCAAAAAACAGGGAGGAATTAGCTGTGAGAGTAGTTCATAATCCAGAAGCAATTAATGCTCACCGAAATTTGTCAAGCACAAACAGGGCCCTGTCTCAAAACCTGGAACGCATGTCTTCCGGTTTACGTATCAACCGCGCCGGAGATGATGCCGCCGGACTGGCCATTGCCCAGCGGATTGACACCCAGGTCTTAGGCCTGGAGCAGGGCAGTAGGAACACCTTAGATGGAATTTCTGTCATTCAGACGGCTGAGTCCGGGATGCAGGAAATCCAGGATATGCTCCAGCGCATGCGGGTCCTGGCCATTGAAGCGTCTAACGGGTCGACATCTTCGGCAGACAGATCGATGATCCAGGCCGAGGTCGATCAGTTATTAGACTCAGTTAACAGTCAGGCCCAGGCCGTTGAGTTCAATGCCATGAAGCTGCTCACCGGCGACTACTCAAAAGACGCCCCGGCTATGTTTAAAGCCACTCGATCCAGCTTTGAGAGGGTGCGGGATGATTCAAAAACAATTGATATCTACGCCTCTTTCTCTAAGGCCGGGTTTGAAGGCACCAATGGCGTAACCCAATTAACCGGAACAATTGATGCGGCTAATAGTGTGGGTGGGTTTGTCAAGGTCAATGGGGCCGTATTCAGTGTGTCTGATTATGACTCGGTCAATGATTTTATGCAGGCCATTAATGAGTCTGTTCAGGCCAATGCCACCATCAGTTATGATGTCACGAC
>JASEGY010000163.1 GCA_030019105.1 bacterium
ATGAAAGGCTAAAGCCTGAACTCCAAAGGATAGCCAACCCCAAAATCTTTTTCTTGAATACTATAGTAAGTAGTAAGTAGTAAGTAGTAAGCACCGCTTCTCATCCTACTACCTACTACCTACTACCTACTACCTACTACCTACTACCTTACCTACTACCTACTATCTCCTATACTCTTCTTCGTTTTCTGGCTCGACAACCGTTATGAGGAATAGGAGTCACATCCTTGATAACTTTAATCCCCAGGCCAGTAGCCTGAAGGGATCTGATCGCTGATTCCCTCCCGGCTCCCGGACCAGTGACATAAACAGCAATCTCTTCCATTCCATGATCCCTGGCCCTTTTTGCGGCAGCTTCCGCCGCCATTTGGGCGGCAAATGGTGTAGATTTTCGAGAGCCTTTAAATCCAACTGTACCGGCGCTAGCCCAGCTTATAGTCCCACCTGCCGGATCAGTAATAGTAACAATAGTATTGTTGAAAGTAGCCTGGATATGGGCAACTCCGGCTCTTATATTTTTCTTAGCGCCGGTTTTACTTCCTTTACTTTTAGAACCTTTTTTAGCCATTTTTTACCTAGTTCCTTTCTTTTTCCCTACCGTAATCCTCTTGGGGCCCTTTCTTGTCCTGGCATTAGTATGGGTCCGCTGTCCTCTCACCGGCAGCCCCCTCCGATGTCTCAAACCCCGATAACAACCTATATCCATAAGTCTTTTTATATTCTGAGTGACCTCTTTTCGCAGGTCCCCTTCCACCTTGAAATCCTTTTCAATCACACTCCTCAACTTAGTCACTTCTTCTTCTGTTAAATCCCGAACACGGGTATCAGGACTAATATTAGCTATCTTAATGATCTTTTGGGAAGAAGACAACCCAAGCCCATAAATATAAGTTAATGCTATTTCAACTCGCTTATCACGCGGTAAGTCTACTCCAACAAGTCTGGCCAAGCAACCAACACCCCCTCTTCATTTTGGATTTCGGATTTTGGATTTCGGATTTTACCCCTAATCCGCCATCAGTTCATTCCGCAATCTATCTCTCCGTTTCATTTTGGATTTCGGTTCATTCCGCAATCCGCAATCCACAATCCGCAATCCATTCTATCCTTGTCTCTGTTTATGTCTGGGATTAACACAGATAACCCGCAAGACTCCCTTCCTTTTGATGATCTTGCATTTCTCGCATATCTTTTTAACCGATGCCCTGACTTTCATTTTTTTACCCTCTGGTGTCCGGCAGCCTGGTGTCTGGTAAATACTGACCTGTCAGACCACCGGATACCAGACTACCGCTTACCAATCTATTTAGACCGATAGACAATTCTTCCCCGACTAAGGTCATACATAGAAAGCTCTACCGTCACTTTATCACCAGGCAGTATCCTGATAAAATGCATCCTCATCTTCCCTGAGATGTGTGCTAAAATCTTATGCCCATTCTCCAACGCGACCCTAAAGTTGGCATTCGGCAGGGCTTCAACTACTGTTCCCTCTACCCGAATTACCTCTTCCTTTTTAGCTGGTTCCCTTTTAGCCATCTAACACCCCATAAACAATTATCAATTAACAATTAACAATTAATAATCAATAATTGTTAATTAGGTTGTAATACCAGCCGCCATCAAAGGCGGTTATTATCTCCGGCTCACCATCAGTCACCACAATAGTGTGCTCAAAGTGGGCCGAGAGGCTTCTATCTTTCGTTACAGCCGTCCAACCATCTTCAAGGAGATCAGTCTCTCCAGTGCCAACATTTATCATCGGCTCCGGACATAATACCATGCCGGGTTTAAGACGAGGTCCTTTTCCTGGTGTGCCGAGATTTGGTATTTGAGGCTCTTCGTGGACCTTCTTACCAATGCCATGGCCAACAAAATTTTTTGTCGCTGAAAATCCTTCTGCCTCTGCGGTAGATTGAATAGCAAAAGAAATGTCTTCTACCCGCTTACCTGGTCTGGCCTCAGCTATAGCCGCCTTTAAGGCTTCTAACGTCACTTCCACTAATTTTAATGTCTCAGGATCTATCTTGCCTACCGGAACAGTAATAGCGGCATCCGTATGGTAACCGTCCCACTTTACACCCAAATCAATCCCAATAATATCTCCCTCTTCAAGTCGATATCGACCCGGAATTCCATGCACTACCTGACAGTTAACAGAAGTACAAATACTGGCCGGGAACCCCCGATATCCTAAAAAAGACGGTTTTGCTCCCCGGGAGGTGATAAATTTATAAGCAGCCTTATCTAATTCCCGGGTACTAACTCCCGGTTTAACCAGCTTGGCCAGGATTTGTAAGGTTTCAGCGACAAGTCGGCCTCCCCGCCGCATTTTGGCCAGTTCTTTGGAAGACCTTATATGAATCATTCCAGAACATTCACGATTCGATCAAAAATCTCCTCGACTTTTCCCTTCCCATTTATCTCTTTCAGTAATCCACCCACGTTTTTATAATAATTGATCAGCGGCTCTGTCTGATCAAGATATACCTTTAATCGATTCTTGATCACTTCTTCTTTATCGTCTTTCCTTTGATAAATCTCCCCACCACATTTATTACATTTGTCTGAGATCTTCGGGGGAGAATAATCTATATGATAGTTAGCCTGACAATCCCGACAAATCCTTCTTCCGGAAAGTCTCCTGATCAAGGTAGGTTCGTCCACTTGAATGTTAATTACCGCCGAAAGCGAGAGTTCCATTTCACTCAGGGTTGTCCGTAATGCCTCAGCCTGAGCCTCTGTCCTGGGGAATCCATCAAGAATAAAACCCCTCTCACAATCCGGGGCAACTAATCTTTCTTTAATAATATCTATGATGAGCTGATCCGGAACCAGTTTTCCCTCTTCCATATAAGCCTTTGCTGCCCGGCCTAATTGAGTCCCTTTCGCTACCGCTTCTCTTAATATATCACCGGTAGATATCTGAGGAATACCGTACCTGCTCACCAAAAATTCAGATTGGGTTCCCTTGCCTGACCCTGGAGGGCCTAACAGTATCAGTCTCATTAGCTTCTCCCTCATTATTTAGTAGTAGTAGGTAGCAAGTAGTAAGCACCGCTTCTTATTCCACTACTTACTATCTACTATCTACTATAGACTTCATGAAAAAGATTTTGGGGGAGGTTATCCTTTGGAGTTTAGGCTTTAGCCTTTCATAACTAATGAAATCCTAAAGGATTAACTCCGAAAGCTACATAACCTGTCTTGAATTCGCTTACCCCAAAATATTTATCTTAAGAGCTATACCTACTACCTACTACTTACTGTAATTACCGCCGTCCCCTTAATTTGCCCTTCTTTAAAAATCCTTCATAATGAGTCATCAAAAGCTGGGATTCGATCTGTTTTACCGTATCAAGCACTACCCCAATGACAATTAAGAGCGATGTTCCGCCAAACCAAAAGGGTATCTTCATTCCCATATAAAGGATCGAAGGCAGCAGGGCAATCACGGCTAAAAACATTGCCCCCACCAGGAGTATCCGGCTTAATACTTTCTCAATATAGTCAGCGGTGGGTTTGCCTGGACGAATACCCGGCACAAACCCCCCGTACTTACGCATATTATCGGCTACATCGTCAGGTTTAAAGACAACAGCCGTATAAAAATAAGTAAAAAAGACGATAAAGGCAAAATAAACTATAGAATAAGCTATATGTCCCTGCTGGAAGATGTTGGCAAATTTACTCACAATAGAATCAGGATTGTTTTGGCTGAAAAAGACAGCTATTGTCCTCGGAAAATCAAGGATAGCCGAGGCAAAGATAACCGGAATAACTCCAGCCGGGTTTATCTGGAGAGGGATATGGGTACTCTGTCCGCCATAGACCTTACGCCCTACCACCCGTTTAGCATATTGAACCGGGATTCGGCGCTGCCCCTGGAGCATAATCACTACCGCCGCCGTAACAAGCACAATAACAATAAGAATGAAGGCTAATGTCACAACACTCATTTCCCCGGTTAAGACAACCGTGGCTGTCTGAGATATTGCCCCGGGGATACTGGCAATAATACCCGCTGCAATGATCAGAGATATCCCGTTTCCAATGCCTCTATCTGATATCTGTTCACCCAGCCACATAATAAAAGCCGTGCCGGTACTAAGGGTCAGAACTGTCATCAGGAGAAAACTAATACCCGGATTGTAAACAAGTTCCTCCCCGGAAGGAGCAACCTGACTTTGAAGATAGACCCCAACCCCTAAAGCCTGAACAATGCTTATAAGAATAGTTCCATATCTGGTATGCTGGGTAATCTTCTTTTTTCCCTGTTCGCCTTCCTTAGAAAGCCTTTCGTAGTAAGGGAAGACAATGGTAAAAAGCTGGAGGATAATAGAGGCGGAGATGTAGGGCATAATCCCCAACGAAAAGATGGAGAATTTCTCAAAGGCCCCTCCGGAAAAGAGATTGAGAAAGCCGAAAACCGTTCCTTCCAGTTGATGGAACCAATCTGCCAGGGCCGGCCCATTTATCCCGGGGGTTGGTATAAAAGCCCCCACCCTGAATACAACTATCAGGGCAGCGGTAAAGAGAAGTCTATTCCGCAAGTCCGGCGCTTTAAGGGGATTGATAATACTATTAATCATCCGGCGACACTTCCTCCCGCACTAAGGATTTTTTCCTTTGCCCCTTCACTCATCCAGTCTATCTCTACCATCAAAGGGACTTTCAAATCTCCTTTCCCCAAAATCTTAACCCCATTTTGGGTCTGCTTTATTAATCCGCTCGCTTGAAGCACATCCGGTGTAATCAATGTCTCGGGCTCAAATTGGTTTAAGTCTTCTACATTGACCACCGCATACAATTTCTTTTTGAGACTGGTAAAGCCTCTTTTGGGAACCCTTCTGGCAAGAGGCATTTGACCACCTTCAAACCCCCGTCGTGATTTGCCCCCTGACCGGGCCAACTGGCCCTTGTGTCCCCGCCCGGATGTCTTCCCTTTTCCTGAACCAGTCCCTCGACCAACTCTTTTTTTAGCCTTCTTGGACCCTTTAGATGGCCGTAATTCGTTTAATTTCATTTTTTAATCTCGAATCCTCTCGGGTGGTGCCCTGGATTAACCTCCGATATCCTTCTAATCGCAAAAGACACAAAGGACATAAAAATTCGGTAAGTCCCGATTGCTAATTCTAACTCCCTTCCTCTACTACCAACATATCAACCACATGGGCCACCATCCCCCTGATCTGGGGATTATCCGGCCTTATCACTGTTTGGTTAATTCGTCTAAGGCCTAAAGCAGACAGAGTTCGCCTGGCTTTTTCCTTTCGGCCGATTTTACTTTTAATCAACTTAATCCGCAATGTACTCACGCTGGTTTCTCCCTCAGGGCAGCCCTTTCTTTAAAAAGCTTTATTCTCTTTAAGCCTTCCATAGTAGCATTGACTACATTAAGGGGATTATCATTACCCAGAGACTTAGTCAGGATGTCCTGAATCCCGGCTACCTTCATTACTGCCCGCACTGCTCCTCCCGCAATAATTCCGGTTCCCGGAGCAGCCGGCTTTAACATAACTTTACCGGCGCCAAAGCGGCCTATAATTCCGTAAGGAATAGTCGTTCCTCTCAGGGGGATATCGACCATATTCCTCTTGGCGGCTTCTATTCCTTTGGTAATAGTTTGAGGCACTTCCTTGGCTTTCCCGAAACCTATCCCCACTCGACCCTGAGCATCACCGACCGCAACCAGAGCCGAAAAACTGAATCTCCTTCCCCCTTTAACCACCTTAGCTACCCGGTTGATATTAATCACTTCTTCTTTTAATTCGGCTGTTGCTTCCTGTTGTGGCTGTTCTTTTTGTTTCGATTTATTCGGTTTCAAAATTTCAATCCCCCTTCCCTTGCCGCGTCAGCTAATGCCTTCACCCGGCCATGATACAAATTTCCTCCTCGATCAAAGACAACCATATCTATCCCGGCCGCTATCGCAGCTTCGGCAATTGCTCTGCCTACCTGTTTAGCCGACTCTATTCGACTTGAGGGGCTTGAGGGACTTGAGGGGCTTGAGGGGCTTGAGGTATCCTTCCCTTTTCCGACGCTTGCCGCTGAAACCAAAGTCCTTCCCTCTTCATCATCTATCAATTGGGCGTAAATATGTTTCAAGCTCCTATAAACACTAAGTCTCGGCCTATCAGTTGTTCCGGAGATCTTACCCCGAATTCTCTTTTTTCTTTTAATTTTTAGTCTACCCTTATTAATCATAGCTACTTCGCTCCTGTTTTGCCCGCCTTACGCCGTATATATTCTCCCGCATATCTAATCCCTTTACCCTTGTAAGGCTCAGGCCCTCTGACCGCCCTGATCTCGGCTGCAGCTTCTCCGACTAACTGTTTGTCAATACCCAAAACCTTTATCCTGGTAGGAGACAATAGCTCCAGTTCTACCCCTTCAGGGGTTTCAAAATTTACAGGGTGCGAAAACCCTATCTGAAGTGTTAACCGTTTTCCTTGAAGTTGAGCCCGATATCCAACACCACTAATCTCCAATATCTTCTCGAACCCCGCAGTTACGCCCTGCACCATATTGTTAAGCAGCGCCCGCGACAATCCATGCATGGCCTTATTTGTTCCACTATCATTAGGACGTTCCACCACAAGATTGTTATCCACTACCTGACAGGTAATAGGATACGGAATATCTTGACTCAGTGTCCCCTTTGGCCCTCCAACCGTAACCTTTCTTCCCTCTATATTTATCTTTACCCCACCCGAAATTGGAATGGGCATCTGACCTATTCTTGACATATTAACCTCTTTGTAAGTTTCGTGTTTCGAGTTCGGGGCACCCGCTTGCGGGTCGTCGAGTTAAGAGAGCAGGAAGTGAGGATGAGGGATGAGTTTTCTCACTTATCTCTCACCTCAAAACTTAACTCGAAACTATAGTAGTTAAGAAAAAGATTTTGGGGTTGGATATCAATTGGAGTTTAGGCTTTAGCCTTTCATAACTAATGAAATCCTAAAGGATTAACTCCAAAAGTTAAATAGCCTGTCTTGAATTCGCTTACCCCAAAAATATTATCTTAAGAACTATAATTACCAGACATAGCAAAGGAATTCTCCACCAATCCCTTCACGCTTACAATCCCTATCGGTTTTAAGCCCACGAGAGGTGGAAAAGATAGCCGTTCCCAAGCCTCCACAGACGGTTGGGATTTCATCGGTCCTGACATAGCGACGCAGTCCTGGCCGGCTAACTCGCTTAAGAACGCTCAAGATATGCTCCCTATTAGGCCCATACCTCAAGTAGACTCTCAATATCCCCTGTTTTCTGTCTTCAATAAGTTTATAACCTTTGATAAATTTTCGCTGTTTAAGTATTCGGGCAATATCCACCTTTAATCGCGAAGCAGGTATGTCAACCTTCTCGTGTCGAACGTGGTTGGCATTCCGAATCCTGGTTAACATATCAGCAATAGGATCAGTCATACTCATTGAACTCTTATTCCTCCTCTGGTATACTCAACGCGGGCATAATCTGCGATTTTGTACCTTCTCAATAACTTGGGG
>JASEGY010000164.1 GCA_030019105.1 bacterium
CAGCTTAAGCTCTTGTTGTGGAAGGCATTATCTAACTTATCCGCAGGGAACATCCATAAAAAGATAAGGATTATTGCAATTCCAGGATGCCCCGGACGATTTGACTCGATATGAGCCGGCGCTCCGCCGGAATCGTTTGAAACACTAATAATAATAGTCTTGTTCGCATACCTTTCGCCTCTGCGTCTCCCCAGTCTCCCCATGTTTCCCAATTAATGGCGTGAGACTGGGAGCGAGGGTTTTTAATACCTGAAGGGGCAGGCCGCTGGTGAAATTGTAGCCGGCGGATACCGGCCCGTCTATATAGGCGGTGATTGTGCCGAAAAACCTGTCTCCGATAAAGAAGACAAAGACAGCCGTCCGGTTTAAAGAAACTGATTTGATCAGGCGGCCGCCCGGCCCGTACACCTCGAAACGGTTGTCTCCGGTGCCTGTCTTTCCTCCAACCGTTATCCCCTCACCGTTTGATCCGGTAAATACATTATGCAGCCGCCTGGCCGTTCCCTTTTCAACCACTCCAATCATTGCCTCCTTCACCACCCCGGCAATTTCAGGAAGCAGCACCCTTTCTCCTTCAACCTCTTTGCGTTTCAGTAATGTTTCATAAGGGGTATCTTTGGCGAAATGGAGTTCCTGTATGCGCTCCGAAGGATACCACACACCATTATTTATTATAATCCCGACCAGTTCCGCAAGGGAAGCAGGCCTGTCGGCAGAACTGCCTATTGCGGTTGCATAAGAGGGGACGAGGAAATCAAAGGGATATTTCAGCCTTTTCCATGAGCGGTGTATTTCTGAGAAGGCCTCCACCTCCAGGAGTAAACGTATCCTGTTGTCCTGGGCGTTTTTCCGGTGCGTTTTGAACAACCAGGTGTAAACCTCCTGACGTTCATTTTCGCTGGCTTTAAGCACTTTATTAAGATCGACTCCGGGATTCTGGCGCAGATAGGCAAGCGTCCAGAGTTCAAGCGGATGAACCCTGGCAAGATATCCCCTGTCAATAAGTGAATAGGCTTCGAGGGAGTATTTTTCGTACAGTTTCGCCACCGCCTCCTCAGGCAGGGGCGAATCAGGCAGTCGTTTGCGTAAAAAGGCGGTGAATTCATCGATCCCGGCTTCAGGCTTCAGGGATCTGAATATTACCGCCAGCCGGACCGGCCTCGGCGAAATGCTCTGAATGAGCGATTCAAAGGCGGCTTCAAATGCCTTTCCCCTGTATTTGTTATAGAAACGCCTCAGAAAGACCGTCCCTTCCCGGTCGGCGAACTGTTTCAGATATACGTCTCTTTTCGGATGCTTTACATCTTCAAAAAGCCTGACGATATCCTGCCGCTGAAAGATATAATACCTTACGATATCCCGCATCATCCGAATAAAGACGAGGTTTACAGAGTTATGGAAAGCCTCCCTGACTGTTATGACACTTCCGTCATATTTATCGTCAAAGTTAGAGAAGACATGCCTGCCGCCCCCGGTAAAGAAGGACTCACCAGGACTGGCGGAATAGCGGCGTTCCATGGCCGCGCCAAGCATGGCCGGCAGGCTCCTGTCAGAGGCGCTCAGGAGATAATCTATCGCCCACCGGCTTAATCTGTCCTGCCCCGGCAACTTCAAAGCGCCGGATTCTTTAGCGGTTATGTGGGCATACCGGCTGTGAAGGGCGGCGATCACCTCAAGATAGGTAACCAGGGTCCGAAGTTTGGCTGAAGAGCCGAGTTCAAGCTTCATTCCTTCATTTATGTTAAAGGGTTGATTATAGTTATCAGTCTGAATACGAAGCAGATTGACTCCCGAAACACATTCATATAATGTAAAACTGTAAATTACCCGTGAAGTATCGCCCTTTTCCAGAAGGCGCGACGACTTGAGACCTGAAGCCTCAGCAAAAGCAGGCTCCTGAAGCCTCTTCAGGACAAAGGTTATTTCGCCCTGGACGGCGCTGTCCAGCGTGCTTTTAACCGTCAGGTCGAGGAGGTCAAGGTCGTAAAGCCGGGGGATGTTGAGAAGTGAAAGCAGCTTCGGTCTTATAGCATTAGCGGTTTTCCGATCCACAAAGGACACCTTTGTCTTCCCGGCCGAATGCCGGCGGACTTTCAGTTTTATCGCCAGGGCGGCATCCCTCTGCAGTGGTGTAATAATTCCGTTTTCTGAAAGCAGCCTTATATAGCTGTTTGTCTTTGATTCAAGGGCTTCATTGCCCTGGTCTTGCAGCAAATAGAATGATGGCCTGCGCTGGGCGATAAAAAAGCTCAGAACCTGCTTATAATAACCGGCCCATTCTTTCAGATCATTATCAGGGGATGTTTTTTGTATCTTCTCAATAACTTGGGGCGAAGAAACCAGGTTTCTTGAAGAAACCAGATTTCTATCCACAATTGCCCCGGAATATTGAGAAGATACGATTTTTTTGAGACGCAGATTCATGAGATTGAAGTCGGCGCCGTAGTAGGCATACATGCCGTCACCCAGGCCGTTTACCTGGCCATATCCCGGGATTGCCCCGAGCGGGATGGCATTGAGGTAATCAAGCACTATATCCTTTCGTGCGCCGGCAGTCTTTTCACCTTTAAGGTAAGCCCGCAGAGAGGCGGAAACCATTTGCCTGTACTTTTCACGGATTGATCCAGTCCGCCCCTGGGGAGAATGAAGATATTTCTCTTTCTGTGTGGCCAGAGTGCTCGCGCCGGGCACCCTTTCGTCCTGGTCAACTATATTGCCCCAACCCTTCAGAATGATTGACCTGGTAAGACGGTCCCACTCCACGGCAGGGTTCATACAGGGAAGGTCAGGATTCAGCAGGTCCTTGTTTTCTATGAAGAGAAGGCTTCTTACAATAATTTCCGGGATGTCGCTGAAATTGCCGTAAACCCTTTCAGGGTAAGACATGCTAAAAAAAGAACGGTTCCGGCTGTCCAGGATCAGGATGCCTGCCCGGGTTTTTTCGCGGTGAGTGGTAAAAAAACCTGTATCCGCAATCCTGACAAGCTCCGGAGAAAAGCGCGCCTGCCTTTCAATACTGTATCCACCGGCAGTTAACCTTTTAATGAAGAAAGGCAGGCTTGTGTATCCAAGCCGTTCATCATAAGGCCCGTATTCAGGAAAACGGATGGCCGGGCTCGGCCCCTGTTCTATTTTATAGCTCAGTTTCTCTGCAATCCTGCTGAAATAGAAGGCCTGGAATCTTGAAGTGCGCATTTCCAGAACCCCGAGTAACATAACCACCCCTGAAAAAAGGATGGTGCAAATTAATAAGATATAAATTTTTCTTCCTGGTTTGCGCATGTTCTGCCTTTCGTAACCTTTCACCACTAAGACATAAAAAAATCGGCCTTGTTCATCGTTTCGGCCATTGTGACCGACCAGAAACCAGGTTTCTTGAAGAAACCTGGTTTCTTCGGTGTTCGAGTGGCCGAAACTTTTGATCAAGGCCTGAGATTAGGACTCAGAAGACATTAGATTAACCGAGCCTTCGGTAAAATACCAGTAAAGCATCCGGGCCTGCTCTTTGTCTAATTCTAAGTAGATGGCGCTAAATGTCTCCCTTTTCACAAAGTTCCATAATGTCTGGAGCGGCCGCCACATATACCATTTTATACCGGATAAAAAATTCATCGCCCAGGAGAAAATACCCCTGGCCTTTGTCCTGACAGAAACTGAAATATGGTCATCAATCAATAATTTGTAATTGGACGGCATATCCTCAAGCTCGAGGGCATCAAGCTCAAACTTTTTAGTATCTTCAGGCTTCAGGGGTTTTATCTCTTCCCTTTCCGGCTTAAATAAAGCGCTCTTCTTTCGAAGTGTCCGGGGCTTAATCTCAAAATAGTCTCCCCAAAACCGAACCTTTTCAACCCTGAGTTCTCTTAATGTGACACCCCTTGCCTTTATGGATATTACTCTATCCTTAAGGTTGAATACAAAATATAGCCCCTTTTCCCTGGCAAGCTTCAGCTCTTCATTAAGAAACTTGTTTTCTCTGTCAACCTGCCGGGAAATTGCCTCAGGTCTTATCAAGGCATTGGCCGGAGAGCATAAAAAAAGGGTGAGGATTGAACAAAACGCCCATAGCTTCATATTGCTAAAAGGGCGATGTTCATTATTTCGGCCATTGTGACCGGCCAGAAACCAGGTTTCTTGAAGAAACCTGGTTTCTTCGGTGCTTGAGTGGCCAAAACGATGAACATCGCCGCTAAAAGATTACCACCTTTGCCCCAACGGGCACAGTTTCATAAAGAAGCTTGAGGTCTTCATCCCCGACTCTGACACAGCCATGGGTCACATTTCTTCCGAGAAGCCTTGTATATAATGTTCCATGGATCAGATAGCTATCTCCAAGCTCAAGCGCATAATCTCCAAGAACATCCTTCTCAATTCTGTCCTTGAAATCCTTTGGCACAGGTTCTCCTTCTTCAATAAATGCCCAGTCAGGCTTTGTCCAGACAGGGTTAGTCTTCTTCCCCCTGACTGTTAAAACACCCCTCGGGGTATCAAACACCCATTTTCTATTGCCGGTCGGGTCATTCAGTATACCTCCGCTGCCTGTCGATACCACAGCCTCTTTAATGACATCCTGGCCGTTTCTCAGGTAAAGCCTGTTTACGGCAGTGTCTATAACTATATAAGTCCCTTGCGGAGAAATATTCAATAACCTCTTCTTTAATTGGGAATTGGCTGCCTGAAGCCTTTCAAGAGACATTCCCTTTTCTATGTAATTCCCGGCATTCTTGATAAATGCCTTCTGTTTATAAAGAGAAAGGCCGTATCCGGCCGCCTCAAGGATAAACAGGAGGCCGGCTAAAATTATAATTGCCTGTAAGCGCCTTTGGGGGGGCATATCAGGTTGTGTAGACTCAAGGCTTGCGGCTGTTAGCTCTTCCGCATTGACCGAATCAGGGGCGACTAAAATCTTCCCGGTTTCCACCTTATGATCACGCATGATTCACTCCTACAGTCAATTGGTAGTCTGGTAGTCTGGTAGTCTGGTAGTCTGGTATCTGGTAGTCTGGTAGTCTGGTATCTGGTAGTCTGGTAGTCTGGTAGTCTGGTAGTCTGGTGAGTGGTAGTCTGGTAGTCTGGTGAGTGGTAGTCTGGTAGTCTGGTGAGTGGTAGTACCTCATTCCATTTTATTTTGGCAGTTTGGGTAGAAACCAGGTTTCTCCAAGAAACCTGGTTTCTGCGTGGCCTACCCACAATAGCAAATAGGAATGAGGTGGTAGTCTGGTAAATACCAAGCTACCACTCACCGGACACCAGACACCACTCACCACTCACCAGACACCAGACACCAGACACCGGACACCAGACACCAGACACCACTCACCAGACACCAGACACCAGACACCAGACACCAGACACCACTCACCAGACACCAGACACCAGACACCAGACAGCGGACACCACTCACCACTCACCAGACACCAGACACCACTCACCACTCACCACTCACCAGATACCAGACACCAGACACCAGACATCAGACACCAGACACCAGACATCAGACACCAGACACCAGATAAACTAAAATCCATTCATGGCAGCAACTATCCTGTTCTCATAATCGCGCGTTCCAATAATCGTAACAGGTGTGCCGACATTAAGCATGGCAAAAAGCTGATCGATGTCCCTGTTTTCCATGGCTATGCATCCATAAGTCGTTCCCTTTGATCCGCCGCCGTGTATCTCTATAAGACCGCCGATCCCAACCCCTTTTGAGAGGTATCCCTTCTTTTTGGCCAGATAAAAGTTCCTTCGGTCGTCTTCATTAGGATAATTAATAACCAGGGCCTTGTGGTATTTGCTTTTGGGTAGTTTTTTAATAATCCTGTACCTGCCTTCAGGAGTGGCCATATCTCCGACATGGAGTTTATCTCTGAATCCGTTCTTCCCGAGTTCTACAGGATAAGTCTTAAAAGGTCTTCCATTCTTTAAGAGTATGAGCTTCTTTTCAACTTTACTTACCAGGATTGAGTAGATGCCTCTTGTCTTTGATTCCTCAATAGCCTCATTTGCCTGTTTCTGCCACTTTGTTATTTGAGCCCTGTCAGAGTATCTGTTTATAACGGGACGAAGTATCTCCGTGGCGCCGGCCGTATATTCCGGGATGTTCCTAAGTTTATCCTCAGCCTCTTTATATCTCTCTCTTTTTGCCAGATGCCTGGCGTTTTCCAGCAGGATCTCCGCCCTGATGAGTTTGGCCCTTACCAGTCTTCCCTCATTTAAGCATGATGACAGCCTTTTAAGTGTTCTGATCCTGTTATGGAAAAGATTGATCGTGTTGTCTAACCTTTTTGAAACGGCGGCCTTTTCTTCCTCAATCCTCTCAAGAAGCCGCCCGCCTTGCCGGATGAGGCCCCTGAATTCTTCCTGAATCGGCTCATAATCCCTGAACCATCCAAACCTTGCATTTTCAGCTATCAATTGTTCTCTGGCGGCTCTTATGGCTGTCTTATAACTTCTGTATTCTTCAGGAATAAGAGTCTCCGCACCAGCCTTCCAGAGGTTATGCTCCGCAATCTCAACCTCTTTCACCTCCGGAAAGACCGGTACGGAGGAGCATCCGAGGAAAGACAGGCTCAATAACACAATGATCATCTTTAATAAACAGTTAATAATCATCTTTGCCAGCCTATTATTCTACTTTCTTTCCTACTTTTCTACTTTCTTTCCTACTTTTTCAAGTGCCTGGGTGACCTGGGTTGATACCTCTGCGGCCTTGGTGCTTATGCCATTTGCGTTATCAATAGCCGTAAAGTAGTCTTCACCTGCGACCAATCCCTGCGCTTCTGCAAGTGACGCCTCAAGCCCGGCTACATCCGCCTTCAGGGCTTCAATATCTGCGGCTGTGCCTTTGCCCGCAGGCGCCTGACCAAGCAATGCCTTTGCGTCAGCTATTGCTGTATTAGCGGCTTCGAGGGCTGCTGCTGCATCATTCCTTGCTTTCTCTTTTCTTGCCGGTATTTCAGCCTTCAGCGCTTCAGCCGTTGACTTAACCTGAGTAAGCATTTCCTTTGCCCGGTCATAGTTCTTTAAGAACCTGGCATCCTGTGTCTTCACTTCTTCCATAGCAACATTCAGCTCGTCATTCAATGCCCTTACTTCGTCCTTAGCGTACTTCTCGCCGCCCTCTGTTTGCGCCGCCTCAATGGCTGCCTTTGTATCATTTATCTCCAGAGTCGGCTGCTTTCCACAAGCTGAGAGCATAAGTGCCATTGCGATCGCCGCTACAAAAAAAGCTCTTGTCGCGTATTTCATTTCTTGTTCCTCCTTTCTTTATAAAGATAAGGAAACAGTATTTGCTGTCCCCTGTTTCCTGCTTGCTGACATTCGCATATTATAGCATATAATATTAGGGTAAGTCAAGTGAAAAATTAAGGAGGGTTTTAGTGCTTTATGACATTTGGGGATGGTTCACCTTACTGTGAAAGCTTGCGGCTAAAAATTATCATTAACTTT
>JASEGY010000165.1 GCA_030019105.1 bacterium
GAGCTTGCTCGACATTACGGCAGAGCAAGCTCTGCAACTACAAAGAAGTTCGTAAGTGGCCGAAACGATGACCAAGGCCCTTTTATCCCTCCTGCAACACAATATATAGGATGAGACAAATTATCCCACCCTATATACAGAAAGAAAGTCTCTATCTCCAGTTATTACATACCCTTAGCAAGCGATCTGAAGCGCCCCTGTTTCCTGGGGGGTGGGGTATTTTTGTCCCACCCCTCAACTGAATCTTTTCCAGTCATCATCGTCATTTAGAGCGTACCACGATATATAGTAGGGACAAATTATCCCACCCAAGATATTGTGCCGGCCTATTTCTCCCCAGTTACTACCTGGCTTCAGGCATGGCCCAGGAGATAATCTCCCGGATAGAACCTTATCTCCCCTGATCCTCCTGATGAAAAGATAATCATCCTAACCCCTTAATTCTCTGTGGCCTCAGCACCTCTGCGGTGAATATTTCTTCGCTTGGCACAATTCTTGCTTAGTTCTACCAAATAAGGACGCAGATTTCACCCCTGATGCTAAGATCAGCCCCAGAGGGGCGGGATGTTTATAGCATGGGGTCAAACAATCAAGGTTAGCTCCGGAGGAGCGATATGTTCTCTCTATGCCGCCCCGCTGGGGCTGAATCCTGGAGGTTGCTGCCGGGCTCTATAAACATATCGCCCCGCTGGGGCTAAGGATATGCTTCAGCTAACCGCACAGGTCTAAATAATTATCTTGTGAATCTGCAAAAATCTGCGTCCCATATCTCACTCCTGTAAAGGAAAGACAATGGAGCATTCGCCGCAAGAGACAGCCTGTCAGATATTGAGATACCTTGCCCGTCATCCGCAGGCTAAAGACGGCTTAGAAGGCATCGCCAGATGGTGGATTCTTCAAGAGAGAATAGATGTAGGTGTCGATGAAGTCCAGGAGGCCATCTCGTTTTTAGTTGCCCAGGGCTTTATTATTGAAAGCAAGCTAACCGGCCAGGAGAGCTGTTATCAACTCAATCCGGCTAAAAAAGAAGAGATCGCCGGGATACTCAACGCCCCTGCTATAGCTGGTGCAGATAGCGAGCAATGATCTCCTGGTTTGTGGTGCTTCCAAAATCCGCAATCAAGAAAGCTTGGCTGGCTCTTGAGCTTGAGGTAAATAGTTTTCCTGGACCTATATGTTCTCTGTGATCTCAGGTGCAAACAAGTATGACTTCTTTGGCAGAGAAGATTCTTACTCAAGTTCTTTCAGGATGAATCCGACAAGTTTAATAGGGGTTCTCTGAAGCAGTCTTTAATTCAAAGAGAATTAGCCCAAATTAAACTTGAAGGAGGTATTTAGTTATGCCGAAGGGAATAATAATAATGATGATGTATCTAATTGGCTTGGTCTGTTTGTTGGTCGGGGGCGGGATAGTGATCGGTTGTTGGGTGCTGGTGAAGAAAGGAAAGGCAAAATATGTAGTCACCCTGGCAACTCTATTAATGATCGTATCCGTGTCGCTGACCGGCTGCGTGACCATGCTGGGGGGGATTAAAGGATATGTCAGGGATGCGGAAACCAAAGAGGTGATTAAGGACGCTAAGCTGGTCGGATATTGGCACAAAGAAGTTTTTGGAAGTCCGGGAGGCCCTGTGAGTATGGAGATGGCCATGATGATGACCAGAACCAACAGTGAGGGCTGCTATAAATTTCCGAGAAAGATCAGGGCCTTTCTCCCCATAGGATTGGTGGGATTTATTCGACCTTGTTTTATTCCCTGGTTTTACTATGCCTCCTTGAGAAAAGCACGTAATGACTTCGTCTGCTTTGCCCCTGGTTACAAATATAAGATAGTCCGATTAAAACCCTATCCACTTCGGGAACGATTTGGGTTCGGCCAAAAGGTGGATGTAAAGCTGGAAAAGATCAAGCACCCGGATGAGTGGTGGGAATGTATTGCTCATGGGATGGGAACAGATCGGTTTATTAGCTCGGATTACTCCACCAGAGAGGACTGTCTTGAGATTTATGATTTTTGCATTAATGAACTTGAGAAATTAAGGGAGAGATACCCGGCTTATATTCATATTGATAGGGATGCTTATACAGAGTTTACAGAGACCCCTGAGGAGTTTATTGATAGTTTAAAACGGGTTAAGGAACGCTGCTGTGGTAAAAAACCAGCGAGGTGAACAAGATATTAGATAACAGCCAGAGGGCCCTCAATCAAGGCAAAAAAAGGAGGTGCGGAACAAGCAAATAGAGGGAAGCGGTCTTTAAGCACAGCCCTATTATTATAGGGTTCAAAATCAAAATGGGAGGGGAACTATGAAAAAGAGCCGCATACTACACTCGATTTGTGCCCTGATGATCCTGGGCCTGATGATGCTAACTGCTATGATGCTAACTGCTTTTCCTTCTCTGGCTCAAGGTGCAGAGAAGGGGATGTATGTCATTACCTTTGCCGGACCAATAAAGGGGGAATGGAAGACCCGGATTGAGGAGGCCGGAGTCCAGATCGGGGATTATCTGCCTGAACATTCCTTTCTGGTCAGGATGGAGGAGGAAAATAAAGCAGAGATAGAGAAACTGAATTTTGTGAGCAAGATAGAGCCTTTCAGCTTGCCTTCCAGCGGGACAAAAGCCCTTGCTCCGGCCAGGTCGGCCGGTGAAAGGGCCAGATTCAAGGTCACTCTCTGGGACAGGGAACCGGATGAAGCATTAATAGCCCAGATAGAGGAATCAGGCGGTCAGATTAAGGCCAGGGGAGATAAGCGGCTGATAGTGGAGATGACGCTCTCGGCTTCAGAAAAACTAAGGGGTTCGACAGAGGTAAAATATATCGAGCCTTGCCGCCCGCCCCGGATATTCAATCAGTCCCCGGCCGCAGCTATTGGGGCTCCCAGGTTGTGGGGACTTGAAGGTGAATCAGGATATACCGGCAAAGGTGAGATCATTGCTATTACTGATGCCGGGCTGGAGGCTGACCACCCTGATCTGGCCGCCAAGCTGCTCTCGCCGGTGATCGATGTTGCCGGAGACGGTAATCCTGGCGACCATAATGGTCATGGGACGCATATTGCCGGCTCCTGCCTGGGGAGTGGGACTGCTTCTAATGGCCGGTATAAAGGAGTGGCCTGGGACTCCGGACTGGTCTTTCAGGCCCTCTGGGACAATAGAACCGCTGAGATGGCCTTACCGGCCGATCTGGGCACTCTGTTTAATCAGTCCAGAGAAAAAGGGGCCCGGATAGGCAGCAACAGTTGGGGAGTAGAGTGTGGGGGGCAATATCTAAGCCTCTCGGCTGAAGTGGACGAGTTTATCTACCAGCATCCGGAAATGACCCTGGTCTTTGCCGGCGGGAATCAGGGAATAGAAGGCTCTATTGCCGCCCCGGCCACGGCCAAGAACTGCATCGCGGTCGGCGCCCTGGAGAGTGATAATTCAGTGGTCGCTTCAAGCAGCCGGGGACCGGCCACCGATGGTCGAATCAAGCCGGACATGGTTGCCCCGGGGGTAGATATCGTCTCGCTGGCCAGTGAGGGCGGTTATGTAAGCCGGAGTGGAACCAGTGTCTCGGCCGCCCTGGTAGCCGGAAGCGCCTCCCTGATTCGGCAGTATTACCGGGAGAAACATGGACATCTTCCTTCCGCCGCCCTGATCAAGGCCACCCTGATCAATGGGGCCGATGACCTGAAGCTTTCAGGAAATGACCAGGGGTTTGGCCGGGTCAACCTTGCTTCTTTGGATCAAGCGATCTTCTTTGATGATGATCCTGGTCACAGCCTGTCCACCGGCGATGAAGTGACCTTCAACTACGAGATCAAGGACAGCAGCCGGCCTTTAAAAGTAACCCTGGTCTGGACTGATTATCCGGGCAGTCCCCTGGCCTCCGGACAACTGGTAAGTGATCTGGACCTGGAGGTAATCTCCCCTGACGGAGCTATCTATCATGGGAATGGGGCTATCGATCGAATCAATAATGTGGAGAAGGTGGTGATCCTCAGCCCGAAGGCTGGTCAATATACCGTCAAAATCAAGGCCTACCAAGTACCCATGGGCTTTCAGGACTTTGCCCTGGCTGTCTCGGCTGGAAAGGCTGTGGCCGGCGAGGAGATAGCCGAGGTTAAGAAGACCGGTAAGGTAAGCATCAATCTCATCCCGGAAGAGGGAGTCAAATTCAGTCCGATCGGGGTAGCCATCTTTCGCCTGGTTAAAACCGATGATAAGCCGGGGTACAAGGAAGAACTCATCTGGGAAAGGGACTTTGAGACAGAACCGGCTGAGGTGATAGAGATAGAGGTTCCCAATGGAAGGTATATAACCTACCTTAAAGACCTGTCTACCGGAAAATATTTCCTCTCTGAAAGGTTCGGGATGTGTTCGGAGGGGGAATATGAAGTAAGGCTCTTCTTTGCAACAAACACTCACCGATGGATCGTCCGCCGGGCAGCAGATCTGGTAAAGGACACACTTAGGCAGGAAAGTCACCTTGATTTTGAGAAGGAAATAAAGAAGGCCCTGGCTGATGGAGCGCAGAAAGAGGACGAGCCGGTCACAAGGGCTGCTAATCACTTTTATAATCCTCAGACTAATTCCTCTTACTTTGTGGATCTGGGGTCTGGGAATTATACCGCGATTGAATGGGCTAGTGGGGATGGGGCCGCTGGTGGTTACAATGAATATGATTGGACGGATGCTGTTCGGTATTACCAGCAGGGGAAGTATACAGAGGCTTACAATGCTCTGGGTCATGTGGCTCATCTGTTGTGCGATCTGGCTGTACCGGCCCATACTCATATAGATGACCATATAGGCGGCGAGGACTTTGAGAAATATTGTGAGGATCAGACACCTAAAGAAGACCAGTCAAACCTTCCGACAGCCAGGAACATTATAAGCACTTCTTCCAGCAGTGGCTGGTTTCCTGCAGACCTCTTTACGGATATGGCCGGGGAGAGCTATAATGTCAACAGATACCAGGCTACACTGGAGGTTAACGATGCGGGAACAGAAGGGTGGGCCAGCGGACAACTGGCTGAGATATTTGAGATCAAATTTCATCCGGGACCAGGCTGGACAGAGGATGAATATTGGGAGCTTTATAATCGCATGCAAGATAATCCCAAGGAAATAGGTAAAAATGGGAGTGCATGGACAACTGATGACTGGTGGGAGTGTGACTGGGATGATGGCTATTACTATATTGAAAACACCAGTGATGCCTATCCCTATAGTGGATTTTATGACGGAAGCAAGAATTTGTGCCAGATATACGCTGCTCAATTGGTGCCTTCAGCTATTCAACGCACCGCCGGGCTGCTCAAGTATTTCTACGACTATGCCTCAACCCTTCCCCCGATTATTGATGATGAGCCAGATGAGCCTGAGGTAGACCATTTAGATTACTACCTGAAAGTGTGGCCAGGGGACACTAATAACGATGGGATAGTTAGTGAATATGACCTTATCCCCCTTTGTAAATATATGGGTGAAACCGGCCCGACACGTGATTCTGGTGGGTGGACAGGAGAAAGCGTATGGGCCTGGGCTCCTTTGGACGGCGCAACCTATGCCGATGCTGATGGGAATGGAGAAGTTAATGAACTTGATGTATTTCCCATAGCAAACTATTATGGAATGAAACACAAAGAAGTATCCGGTACTCCCCGTAGTGGGGGGTGGACTGTAGACAAGAACTGTGAGCTTCAGATTATAGAAAGCATTTCCGATAGCTCTATGAAGGCTGCGGCAAAGGCAGCATTTGACTCTTTGTCTTCAGAAAGAATACCAGAGCCACCAACTGTTGTTCAGGTTTCTCCCCCCAATGGCGCCACAAATGTCCCCCCTTCTACTTCCATTCAAGTGAAATTCAGCCTGGATATGGATGCAAGCTCTATGTCCTCGCTTAATTTCAAGATGAAAGAGAAAAGTAGAGACAGGTTCGTTTCCGGCCGGGTTTCCTATAACTCTTCCACCAAAACGGCTACCTTTACTCCAGGCTCTCAGTTATCCCACGGTACTGCTTATGTTGTCAAGGTCTTGAGGTATGTCAAGAGTACCGAGGTAAGAATGCTCACGGCTGATTACAGTTGGGAACTTACTACATCACCCCTTGTAGATTACAAAGATATCAGAGAAGAGACAAGAAGTGGCAAGAGCTACACCTACTACCTGTCACCCTCTAAGGCCGGTTACAAGATAGACAAGTGGGACCGAAAAAGCATTGGCAAAAATAGCGGGTCGCGCGATAACGGAACCTATATTGACACAGCAAATAACCGATTGGTAATTAAGGTGCGCCTCGATGGCCACTGGTATAGCAAGGCGTATTTTAATTACAGATACTCTATTTACAGCAAGCCCACCGGCAGCGGGGCTCCGGTTAAGATACCCTTTATTGTTGAGGGGCCGGTGGAAGAGAACATTGTTACCAGCGAATCTACTTTAGGGAAGATCAGTCTGGGGCAAGCAAGTAAATCCAGCGGACCATCAATGGGCAATGAATTCAGCATCCCGATTATGATCGGAGACGTTGATGACCTCGGCAGAGCAAGCCTGAAGCTGCAGTTCGATCCTGCCCGGATACGGATTGTCGATGTGATCCCTTCTGATTTGGGAGAGGATGGGCCACAAATTTCTCTCGTGAAAACCATTGACCAGGCGAACGGTCAGATAGAAATAGCCGCTACTATCAAGGATAAAGAAAAGATGGAAATAGCCCCCATGTCTTCGGAGGGAAAATATCCGGCGTTAGAAACAGAGAACGAAAATAAGGCCCCAATTGGGGTAATAGTTTTCACCTCTGTCAACGGAAGATTGCCCAATAATCCTCTCTCCCTTACAGAGGCTGACTTAAAGGACTCTGAAGGGCAAAACATACCCATCGTTTTAGCAAACAATATACTTCCGGGCCTCGAATTTCCCAAGGCGACTATTTTATCTCAGAACTACCCCAACCCCTTGAATCCTGAGACCTGGATTCCCTTCAGCCTGGCTGAGAAGGACCACGTGAGCATCCGAATCTATAATCTGAGTGGGCAACTGATCCGCACCCTTGATCTGGGCGAGCTTGAACCAGGCAGGTATCTCTCAAAGGATGAAGCCGCTTACTGGGACGGCAAAGATGAGGCCGGTAATGAAGTCGCCAGTGGGGCCTATCTTTACCAGCTTCAAACTAATGCCGCTACTTCAACCAGGAAGATGATCATCCTCAAGTAACGGCATCTGCTTCCACGGTTTTTAACTATTCCTGGTTAGCCCGCGCCCAGGAGGGGGGATGACTTTCAGTCATCCCCCCTGCTTTTTCCACAAAGAGTCCCACTCATCGCGGTATACTTCCCTTTAAGGGACTGTCGTATCTTCTCAATATTTCGGGGGAGACTTGACAGTGGCAGGTTGTAGGTTGTAGGTTGTAGTTGCAGAGCTTGCTCTGCCAAAACGTCGAGCAAGCTCGACCACTACAA
>JASEGY010000166.1 GCA_030019105.1 bacterium
ATAATCCGCAATCTGCAATCCAAAATTGGTTTGGTTGCGGCCAGAGGCCGCGCTATGCTTTACGCTCTACGAGATTGCCCCCCAATTTACATTTGAGTTACCCTTAAACTTGAAGAGGATACGGAAGTATCTTGATTTACTTCCTAGTTCCCATTTCTTACTTCCTATTTTTAGAAGATTGACCCAATGCTGAAATGGAATTTCCGATGCCCCTTTTCGATACTACCAACCTCATCCAGGGCATAGCCATAATCGAGCCGGATAAGCCCCATGGGGGTATCAAAGCGGAGGCCAAAACCACAACCGTGTTTAAGATCGTTCAATTCAAAGTCTTCAATTTCTTCCCAGGTATTTCCTGCATCCAAAAATAAGGCCGCTGCCAGGGGTGAAACAATAGGAAACCGGGCTTCTACATTAAGCAGCAGCATTGACTTCCCCCTTCCTCTCTCAGGATGGATTGTCTGCTCTTGATAACCCCTGATAGTATTAGCCCCGCCAAGACGGAATTTTTCCAAAGCCGGGACATCTCTTGATGGATCGGCTTTAATGCTGTCTATCAAAGCCATTTTGGTTCGAAAGGCAAGAACGAACTTCCACCAGGTAGGGAGGAAATAAACCACCTCTAAGCTTGGTTTGTAGAAATTGTTGTTCCCACCTAAGATGGTACCGGCGAATTCATTTCGAAGAATAACCTGGTATCCTGAGGTAGTATTGAAAGGGTTATCCCTGGTATCTCGAATCAGACGATTAGCAATACTGCTTGTCTTGCCCCATTTTCCCTCACCGTACCGGTCGACGTGATCTTTAATGTCTTCATCTATGGTATTGGGATCGACATTATCCACCATTTCCCCCTCTAACTTATAGTCAAAGAAGACCTTATTAAAATCTCCGAAGCGGCGGCCTATCTTTATCCCACCCCCTCGCCTGCCTTCAACATAGTCGCCTTCATCTCTTTCTTTCCGGCGGGTATCATAAATATCGAAACCAAGAGAAGTTGTGGTATCCATAAAGTAGGGGTTAGTAAAGCCTAAAATGTAGCGGTGCAGCGCCCCACCAAATTCAAGGGTCAAATTGGCCCGCCAGGCCCGGCCCATAAGATTCTCATGAGTAAGCTCCACTGAGCCGATCAGTCCATCCTGATTACTATACCCAATAGAAGCCCCGGCTGTACCGGTCCTCCGTTCTTCCACACTTATTCCCAAAACCTTCTTATTAGGCGCACTTCCTTCCATCATCTCTATATCAACCTTACTGAAAAAACCTAATTGAAAGATTTTTTGCCGGCTGAGCCTGACTCTTTCTCTATCAAAGACCTCGCCTTCCTTAACCACGATCTCCCGCCTGATCACCTTTTCTTTGGTTTTTTCATTACCGGAGACAAGTATCCGTTCGATATAGGCCTGCTCACCTTCCATTACCTTTAGATGCAGGTCTACCCGGGCTGCCTCCTGATTGAAGTCAGGTTGGGGAAAAATCCGCACCCCAATGTAGCCAAGTTGAGCGTAAAGGCTATCCATTTTGGCCATGCCCTGTTGAATCTTACTTAGAGAATAAGTGGTGCCGGATTTTATCTCCAGCGCTTCAAGGAGTTCTTTCTCAGAAAAGAGAGTATTTCCTTCAGAGGTTATCCCACCCCATTTGAATTGTTTCCCTTCTTTGATTTCAATATTGACCAGAATCCCTTTACCTTCCGGATCAAGAGAAGTATCCGGGGAAGGGATTTCAACCAGGGCATACCCTTCATCTCTGTAAAGATCGGCTATTTTAGCTAAATCCTGCTTTAACTTAGACTCATCGTAGGCATCTCCCTTCCCTATGTCCATCTTCCAGCGAAGTCTCCAGGAAGAAAAAACTTCGTTGCCTTTAAAGGTTATCTGTTTAATCTTGACTATCTCCTCCTGGCTGATCTTAAAAGTGATCTCCACCCCATTTTCTGTTTCTTTTGTCTCTGCTTTACAGGTACTCAAATAACCTTTTTCTTTGTAGTAAGCCGTAATCTTTCGCTCTGCTTCGATCAGGGCATAAGGATCAAAAGAGTCCCCTTCTTTTAAACCGCTTTCTTTAAGTAATTTTTTGCTCTTAATATCTTTATTCCCCTCAAAAGAGATGGAGGCGATTAAAGGACGTTCTTTCAGCAAAAAGGTGAGGACAATACCCTCTTTCTCCTCGTTTAAATCAACCCTCACGTCCGAAAAATGTCCCAGGGCATAGATAGCCTTCACATCATCTCTGATCCTTTCTTTTGAAGGGGCATTTCCCACTATCGTGGTTATGGCGGCCCTGACCTCTTTTTCATCTATCCGGCTCAGGCCGTCGAAAATAATCTTAGTGATGGCGATGTCTTTCTCTGCCCGGGCAAGAGATGCAGTTAGCAGGACAACGAAAGTTAGCAGCAGTAGAAAGGATTTAGGTAGTAGACTTACATTTATTTCCTTCATAGTCAGTAATAATATCACAATATTTAAATTATGTCAAGCCTTAATTAATAGACAGTAATCAGGTAGTCATCAAGAATCTTTCGGTGGTCAAAGGCCAGTTCTTGTGGTAATTCATCCGGCTTAAAGACCTGAAGTTCGAGGGCATCATCGGCCGCCATCGGTTCGCCTTTAGCTCTGGCAATGAAAACAGTAGATATGGTATGACATCGTTTGTCCCGGTCCGGATCAGAATAAGTATGCAACTGTCTCAGAAGGGTAACATCCAGAGAAGTCTCTTCCTTTGCCTCTCGAACAGCCGCCTCTTCGAGGCTTTCTCCATAGTCAACAAACCCGCCGGGAATAGCCCAGCCATAAGGCGGATTCTTCCGTTTGATAAGGACAATACCTTGATCTTCCAGCTCAATAATAATGTCTACGGTAGGGATAGGATTGCGGTATTTCATATTTTGTAACCGTTCAGGTATAGGTATTTGTAAGTGTTCACAGAACGCTGAAATTGGAAATTAGAAATTGGGCTTTCGCGTTTCTCCCCAATTTCCAATTTCCAATTTCTAATTTCTAATTTCAAGTTTCAAACCGTGAACGATTAGCATATTTTTACCACTTGTCCATCCATTTCTCCCATCCGCTTTCTTCCGTTGAATATTCTATCTCAGCTTCAGGGGAGGCCTTAAGTTTAAGTCTAAAACTGACCTGAGTGTCCCATTCCTCACCCAAAGAAAGATTGGGTTGTCGCATAAGACGAAATTGTGCCTGAAAACAATGCAAATCACGGCCAATGATGTATTCCTGTCTATCAAGGCGTCCTTCAGAAGCATCGTATCTGAAATCGGCTTCCAGGGCAACCTTTGGAATCAGCCTGAGACCCACATGCGAGGTGAAAAGAATATCCGGATCGTAACCGGAGCCGCTTTTGATATAGCTTGCCGTGAAATTGCCATCCCATTGAGGCCTATTAGATTTAAGATTAGCATTGAGACTTATTGTTCCCATCATGGAGGTAGCCGGATTATAATTCGTTCGGGCCGTAACTCCTATATTTTTATTCGGCTTGATATTTAAATCAGCGGTGACCGGATCAAATCTCTCCTTTTTAAAACTTAGCGACTCTCCTTTAGTGGCTCTCAGATTATACCGGGTATTGATGTTAGAGGTTACTTTACTCTTCAGGAAACGAAGACTGAGCCTGGCCTTCAGATCGTGAAGAGTAATCCCATGATATTCATCTTCTGTGGGTTTAATAATATCCTGGTTCAGGCAATAGGTAAGATCATTTTCTAAAAAGCCGGTTATACGGGTTCTGAGCCCTAATTGACCGGCATATCCGGCATTGAGAAGAACGCCTTTAGAAGATTGCCCGGTTGTATTTTCCCAGTTTCCTTTCAAATTAAGAGAAGGGGAAAGAGTCATCCTGGGAGTCAGTTTGATTGAGCCCCTGAGTCCACTGCTCGTGTCAAAGAAAAGGGTGTAATTCCCTTCATCACCAATTCGGTTAAACTGGTTGGTTAGATTAAACCCGGCCGAATAATAAACAGGGCTCTTTCCCAGTTGAAGTGAGGTAGTAGAGAATTTAAGCTGAGGCGCCTGAGCGCTTCGGGCGATAAATTTCCCCTCATCCTCATCCCACTCGTCTTTTCTTTTTGCCACCAGGTTCAGGGTATAATAATCAGGATCGGTTTTGGTCAGGGTAAAATAAGAGTCTATTTCCTGACGCCTGGGGAAACTGCCGGTACTCAGATAATCCCGTTCAATAAGCTCATCGCTTTGAAACAATATCCGGGCCCTGGCCGTAATGGTCGGGGAAAGGATTTGACGGTAGTTGGCCTTGACATTCCATCTTCTGGTTATTTCGTCCCCTTTGAAATATTCCCTGGTTTCTGAATCGTATTGTACCTCTCTTTCATCAATAAGATAAAGACTGAAATCACCTTCCCTATCCTGGCGGGACTCCATCTGACAGGTCAATCCCCCTCCCCAGCCCTTTCTCTCCCACCAGTCAAGGAGCAATGAGCCGGGGGAATTATACAGGCTATAATTATATTTTGTCTTGACCCACCACCCATCATGTTTATCGTGGCCGGTCCTGAAGGACGATTGGGAGCGTTTATCTTTAAGAGACTTGTAATAAAAGGGGAAATAGAACAAGGGGGTAGAACCAACGTAAAGAGAGACATTTTTAGCTACGAGGCGGTCTTTCAGACGGATAGTAATAGCGCTGGCAGACAGATGATAATGAGGATAATCGAGAGAGCAGGTAGTAAATTCCCCCCCTTTAACCGCAAATCTCCGGCGGTCAATCATCTCTATCTTGTCTCCCCGATACAGATTAGGCTCTGTGTATGAGGAGGCATTAAGCATAGTACCCTGGTCTGTTTTAGGATCATAGAGGAGTGAAGTGCCGGTAATTTTACGGTCTTCATCCCAAAGGACAACTTTTTTGCCTGTCGCCAGGATTTTTTCTGTCTCAGGGTCTAATTCCACTTTATCGGCTTCAAGGTGAATCTGCTTGTACCTTAGCCTTACTTCACCCCAAACAGTAATCTTCCCGGCCTCATCCTTAAATTTCAGATATTCGGCCCCCTGGGCATGCTCAAGATAGATCGCCTCAGTATCCGCCTCAGCCGCCAGGGCAAAAGATGGGATAAAGAGGAGAAGGATTTTCAAAAAACAAACGCCTACTTTCTTCTTCAAGAAAGTAGGCGAAACAGGCTGGGCAAGGAAGCTGTAACTGATCATATTAGAAATGCGTTAAGTGCTTTTTGCTTAGATCATGTTTTTTTAAAACACTATCCAGAAATCCACCGACATTCGCGCTTCGATACTTCACGGATTCCAGCAAATCCCCAAGGCCAGCTACCGGAGGGAACTCCCATTCGGTTCTACCCTGAGAGTCAATAAAACTGAGAACCACACGAGAGTCCCATACATAGTTATCTTCGTCATACCAATTTTTATAGTATTCTTCATATATGCGAAGCTTCCGATCTTCAAATGTTGTTTCAAAGACAACTTCTGTTTTGGAACTCAATGAATCAGGAGGAAACAGCCTTTCCCAGGAGAGTTCCTCTTCTTGTGTCAACTTACTGAGATAAGTAATAAGGGTTATAAGTTTTGACTGGAGAGGAGACATCCTTTTACCTCCACTGATCATCTCTTCGGAAGTTAGTTATTTCTTCCGATAGCTTAATCATCTCAATATAGATTTCGTAAAGCTCATCCTTTGATCGCACCTTACCATTTCGGCGAAATTCCTCGATTTGCTTTTGTAATTTCTTTGTGCTTGTCTTTAATTCCCCTAAGGTTTTCCTGGCTAAGCTCTTTAGATTTACCTCAGCTATAGCCAGTTCTTTATTAATCTCATCTTTTTTAGAAGTTTCGTAATCTCGGTGATATTCAAAAACTTTTGATGCATGAGCTTTTAAGGATTCCTGTAGTTCCGGAACTCTGACCTTGAAAAGAAACTCCGAACGAATTCTTCTGAGACTGATAAATACAACCAAGGTAAGAATTAGTCCAACGATAGACGCAATACTACCCACATCTGAAAGATTCATCATCGTGGGAAATAGTGCTGTTACCCTTAGGATTCCCTGTTCCATACTTAGCCATCACAATAGACCTGCAATGAATTGCTAAATCGTCCATATTATGTTAAACCGCTGCCGATAACACCCTTAAATGCCGAGGATTTGGAGCAGGCACGCCGTACAACATACCCTCGGCGCTGATATCTTCGTCAATATCTGGCCAATGTATTCCTTGACCATCGCCAATAATCTCATAATTGAGTCGCTGTTCAGGTGTCGCCTCTGACAGCCGCCATGACCATGCAAGGGGCACACTTATCGTGCGTCCATCGACAAGATAGGCTGTAATTGTCTTGTCTGTAATTGCTACGGTCTTGATCATCAGCATCTTATAGTCTATCCCAAAACCTCTCCCGCGTGACCAGAAACCAGGTTTCTTGAAGAAACCTGGTTTCTATCGCTTCGGTTTCGGGATAGGCACTTATTGCAAGACTTCCAGGGAGACTAATTAGCCGCGGCCACCACCAGTGCCACGGCTGCCAGGAGAACTGACCCGATACTGTAGTATTTATTTCTCTTTATGGCCTTATTCAAGTTTTCCGACCGCTCATCCAATTGGGCCAGCTTAGCCCCGGACTCAGCTTTCAAGTCCTCAATAACAAGTCTTAGCCTTGACAGGTCTGTTTCAGATAAGGATGGCGGGGATCCTTCCGGGGGCAGGTCCGGCCGGGAAGGTGGGGTTTTAAGCCCGGGTTTGTGAGAAGTAATGCCCATCCCTCCTTCCAGGGCTTGCACTAAATTTTCTAAGGCCACGGCAAATTCATACTTACTTAATGGCTTGTCTCCCTTGTAAAAATTTTTGCCATTCTCAAAATAGCCTTTTAACACCCCTCTTTCAGCTAAATCTTTCACGGCATCGTATGCCCAATGATCAATAGGGACATCTTCAAAACCCTCTTTGGCCAAAGCGCATACCGGTAGTAAAATTACTACCAAAGCAATACTCAACCATTTTTTCATCTCATTTCCTCCTCGGATGTTAGTAAGAGATTAGGAAATAAATAACTTACCCAACGGGATAACTACTCAGCCGGACAAAAAAAGGAACACAGATTTCACAGATTACACAAGATTTCACAGATTCTCAGGAATTATTTTTATCTGTGCAATCTGGGAGAATCTGTGTAATCTGTGTTCCAACTGAGGGTTGAACAGATACATGTTGGGCATATTATTTTCTTCCAAGTCACTAATTGGCAATCGACAATCGGCCACCAGGGCTCTTCCAACAATCGACGGCTAACTTAGTAAGGAGAATATACTATAAAATCAATCTTTTGTCAAGCCAAAAAAACGGCAGTCCACCAGAATTGTAATGGAGACCGTTTTGAAATTGGGACTTCTATGATTTATGCTTGATTTTACTGGGCTT
>JASEGY010000167.1 GCA_030019105.1 bacterium
ACATAGCCTGTCTTGAATTCGCTTACCCCAAAATATTTATCTTAAGAGCTATACTCAGCCCTTACTCTTTTTGTACGGCTGAGCAATTGCGAATTTTGTAAGCAAAAACCAGGTTTCTCGAAGAAACCCGGTTTCTAAGGACTCAAAAAGCTAACCGCAGCTAATGCTGCGGTTAGCTCAAAACGGGCTGTCAGGCTTTCTATTGCTCTAAGGCAAGGCCTGATCTTTTCGCCCATGCTTTTTTTTGGTCCTGAGATTGTCGCTTAAGATAGAATAACCACGTCTTGTGCCTGAGGGCCTTTCTGCCCATCGGTAACTGTAAATTCAACGCTGTTGCCTTCTTCTAAAGAGCGATATCCGTCACCACTAATAGAACTATAGTGTACGAACACATCTTCACCTTGATTCCGGGTGATGAAACCATAACCTTTAGTACCGTTAAACCACTTGACCGTACCAGTTTCACGTTCTGCCATAATTACTCCACCTCCTTTCTGTTTTAAGTCAGGGATTGTTTCAAAGTTATGCGATCCCATTCCTCTCGCCTATTCTTTTTTGATTCTACATTGTCGCTTAAGATAAAATAACCACCTCTTGTGCCTGAGGGCCTTTCTGCCCATCAGTAACTGTAAATTCAACGCTGGTACCTTCTTCTAAAGAGCGATATCCGTCACCACTAATGGCACTATAGTGTACGAACACATCTTCACCTTGACTCCGTGTGATGAAGCCATAACCTTTAGTACCGTTAAACCACTTGACCGTACCGGTTTCACGTTTTGCCATAATTACTCCACCTCCTTTCTGTTTTAAATCAGGGATTGTTTCAAACGAATCCGCCTTGAGCCTCCATTATTAGGCGGAGGTGCTGCTGATACCCTCACGTACTTTGAAACAATATTTGGTAACCGTGCAGCTCCCATCCGGAACCACAGATTACACAAATTGCCTAGATTATTTCTCTGCCTCCTTTTCCTTTTTGATTAAATGGACGCAGGATAAAATCAATTTCACTTTGGGGATCAGTATGTCTAACAGGTGTGATTTGTTCCACTGTGCAGCGTCTATCTGAGGACTGTGTCTCGAGGTGTACGGCACTGTTAGTTTCAGTTAAGATAGCTCCAAAAACAAACTTTGAAATACTTAGACTGCCTTTTTTAAACAACTGAACTTCCACAATAAAAAGAAAGATTGTTGAAATGTACATCACAGCCCCGCAGAAACCAGGTTTCTCCAGGGCACCTAATTTCTGCCCGCGGGTTTACTAAAATTAAAGTAACAGTGTGATAGTTCCTGCGATGTCCCTGAAAATAGGTGTCATTTCAACCCTACGACCTAACAGGCTATAAGGATTGCCTGAAATTTTGCCCATTATACTATAGTTGCTGTCATTAGTCAACCTTTTTTTTATAAAAAATTACAGAAAAGAAGATATTTCTTAGGCGGCAGTCAGTAGTCATTGATGAGCAGCCAGTTACAGGTTTTCCAAAAAAACCTGGTTTCTGAAACCGGTAAGCAACTTTCGCCAGGGTGTACTACTGACCACTATCTACTGACTACTTTTACTTTAAACTCCTGGAGCTTATTCAGGGCTTCAATAGGGGTAAGATTATTCAGATCGAGCTGCCTTATTTCCTCTACTACCGGATGTGGCTCAAAGGTGAAGAGCTCAAGCTGAGTCGAACCACCTTCCCGATTGCGGATTGCGGATTGCGGATTGCGGATTGCGGGATTGGGGATGTTGTCCGGTATCTTGTCCTTTATGTCCCTTATGTCCTTTATGTCCCTTGTCCTTGCGGATTGCGGATTGCGGATTGGTTTAGAAGAGCCGGCAAAGACAGACCGCATGCCCTCTGAGGCGGCCTCTTTTTCCAGGTTCTTTAATAACTCAGAGGCCCTTCTGATTACCTGGCCGGGCAAACCGGCTAATTGGGCCACGTGAATTCCATAGCTTCGATCCGTGCCCCCTCGAATAATCTTGCGCAGAAAGACCACTTGACCATCCTGTTCCGAGACAGCGATATTGTAATTTCTTGCCCTTTCCAGGTAATCTTCCAATTCCGTCAGTTCGTGATAATGAGTGGCAAACAGTGCCCTGGCCTTGAGTTGCGGGTGATTATGGATATATTCCGCCACAGCCCAAGCAATACTCACGCCGTCAAAGGTGCTTGTCCCCCGGCCAATCTCATCCAGAATAATCAGGCTCCTGGGGGTGGCATTGTTCAGGATATTGGCTGTCTCAGACATCTCCACCATAAAGGTACTCTGCCCTTTCATCAACTCATCAGAGGCCCCTACCCGGGTAAATATCCGATCCACCACACCAATAGCGGCCGAGGAGGCCGGGACAAACCCGCCTGTCTGGGCCATCAAGACAATCAGGGCCACCTGCCTGATGTAGGTCGATTTACCGGCCATATTAGGACCGGTAATGATCAAAAGCTGCTCAGAATCAGCATCAAGGAGGGTATCATTGGGCACAAACCTCTCACCCGACAGGATATGTTCGATCACCGGATGACGCCCCCCCGTGATCATAATCTGCGGCCCCTCATTTAATTCCGGTCTGACATAATCATTTTCAGCCGCCACTTTAGCTAAGGAGGTCAAGACATCTAATAAAGCCAAAGCCCTTCCCACTTGCTGAATCCGGCCTGCTTCTTTTATAATCTTGTCCCTTATCCGGAGGAATAACTCATATTCTAATTCGGCGATCTTTTCCTGAGCTGATAAAACCTGCACCTCTCGTTCTTTTAATTCCGGGGTGATAAACCGTTCGGCATTAGCTATCGTCTGCTTGCGGATATAATCCTCGGGCACCAGATGCAGGTTTGCCCGGGTGACTTCAATATAGTAGCCGAAGACCTTGTTGTAACCTACTTTCAGGGAATTGATGCCTGTTCGTTTGATCTCTTTTTGTTGGAACCCGGCAATCCAGCTTTTGCCGCTTTTGCTTATCTGTCGCAGGTCATCCAACTCCTGGTTATAACCTGACTTAATTATTCCGCCTTCCCTCAGGGAGAGAGGAGGGGAAGGGGTAATGGCCTGTTCGATTAAGTCCACTACTTCGGGAAGTTCGTCCAGATCAGTCTCTATATCTTGCAGAACCTTTGTTTTAGTAGACAAAGAATTTTTCAGGCCGGGAATCACCTTGAGTGACTCTTTCAGGTCCACCAGGTCTCTGGCATTAGCCAGGCCGGCATCTATCCGGCTGATAAGCCGCTGGATATCATGCACTCGATCCAGGTCTTCCGCGATGTTTTCCCTCAAAATAAGCGATTCAGTCAGTTCAGCAACTCCTTCCTGCCGGTAGAGGATATCTTCTACTTTAATAAGGGGATGATGCAGCCAGGAGCGAAGCAGCCGGCCGCCCATGGCAGTAACTGTCTTATCCAGAACCCATAAGAGGGTGCCGGTGCGTTCACCGGTCCTGATAGTTTGAGTCAGTTCCAGGTTGCGCCATGTAGCCGGGTCAAGCGCCATAAAGTCTGAAGTGGAATAGGGCGTAAGCCGGGTAATATGGGTTAATTCCGAACGTTGGGTCTCCTTAAGGTAACTGATAATGGCCCCGGCTGCCCCTATCCCGGCCCGCAGGCCCTGACAGCCGAAGCCATCCAGTGAATGTGTCTTGAAAAACTCACATAAGCTCTTATACCCACTTTCTGAATCAAAACTCCAATCATCCTGACGGGTTACAGTTATCTGCTCCGGGAATGATTCCAGAAATTCCCGGTCATGGATAGAATCCGGCAGAAGACATTCCCTGGGTGAGATACGATTTAACTCACCGAGAAGCTCGGTTTGGTTAGAGAGCTCAGTTACCTTGAATTCACCCGTAGAAGGGTCAATAACAGAAAGACCGATCTGAGTTCCGTTTTTATTGATGGAAGCCAGGTAATTATGGGCCTTTTCTTCAAGTAAGGAGGGATTAAGGGCCGTACCCGGGGTAATGGTCCTGATTATCTCCCGCTTGACCAATCCTTTCGTCTTTTTGGGGTCTTCGGTCTGTTCACAGATAGTCACCTTATGCCCGGCTTTGATCAAACGAGAGATGTAGGATTCAGCGGCGTGATACGGCAGGCCGGCCATAGGCACCTTATTCCTGGAAGTCAGGGTAAGTCCCAGCACAGAAGCCGCCAGTTTGGCATCATCAAAGAACATCTCATAGAAATCACCCAGCCTGAAGAACAGGATAGTATCCTTGTTCCGGCCTTTGATTTCAGCATATTGTTTCATCATGGGAGTAAGCTGGTTTTGTGACATAAAAATACCCTTCCCTTCAAACAGATACGCTCCCGATAAAGGGATTTTCTCTTCGCTCTCTTCCTATGGTGGAAGATTCCCCGTGTCCGGGATAAATTGCGGTTTCGTCCGGAAAGATAAGGAGGCGGGTTTTTATGCTGGAGATGAGTCTTTGGTAAGAGCCGCCGGGAAGGTCTGTGCGGCCGATTCCAGAGGCAAAAAGGGTGTCGCCGGTGAAAAGGACCTGATTTACCTTCAGGGTGATCCCACCTTCAGTATGACCCGGAGTATGAATGACCTCTATCTCTAACTTACCTAACTGGATAGTATCTTTATCTTCCAGGATTCTGTCTGCGGGAGGAGAAATGATCTCCCAACCAAAGCTGGAGGAAAGATTGAGGTAGGGATTATTCAGTTTAGGGGCATCGGCTCGATGGATAAGGATTTTGGCTCCAGTGGCCTGAGCAACAGCAGAATTGGCCCCAATATGATCCCCGTGTCCGTGGGTGTTAATGATATAAATCAGCTTTGCGTGTAGGTCCTGTTGGGCCTTCAATATCCTGTCTGCTTCATCTCCGGGATCAATCACGGCCGCCTGCCTGGCAGCTTCGTCCACCAGGAGATAGCAATTAGTCTCTAAATCGCCGACTGTTAGAACTTTAAGCTTCATGGTTAGTCCCCTTTTGTTGCCTTACTGGATGTCTTCTCGTAATCAAAGTTGGCCTTAATTGAGGTGTGAATAGGGTGTGCGAAATCCACCCTACCTTAATTAGTTACGCAACCTAATGGCTGAACTGATGATCAAGGCTTGCCTTTAGCTCTTCCTCAAAGGATTCTATCCTATCACATCGAATCAGTCTACGATGAATATCCTTAAAAAGCTTCCTGTCAGAAATAGACTGAACCTTCTCAGTCAACTTCACCGGCACCTTCCCAAAGCGTTCCTCCAATGCTTCTAACAGCATTTCACGAGCATTCTCCAACATTCCTTGCTGAATTCCTTGCTGAATTCCTTGCTGAATTCCTTGCTGAATTCCTTGCTGAATTCCTTGCTGAAGCCCTTGCTGAAGCCCTGCTTGAAGCCCTTCTTGAAGCCCTTTTTCTATTCCTATTCGTTCTGCTGACGTAATATACGGCATTGCTTTCACCTCCTCTTCCCTGGTGATCTCTTTATAATACAATTTTTCTAAGTCCTTCGGTAAATTAAGGATCAAATCCAGAAACTGGTACAATCCCCACACTGTATCCCTACTGTATCCTCGTTCGTACAACATCCGTGTCAAACGCAACTTCCACTCAAACCGCTCCTGTGGCTTACGTCTCGTCTTTTGAGATTGCAAATGCGCCATCACAACTACAGAAAATGGATTGTCACTCTGCTCAAGTTCCTTCCACCGCTCCAAATAGTCTATCAACTTCACTACAGGGAAAGCCATTTCTAACCGGAAATCCCCGAATTTAAACCGATAGGAACTCGGACGAAAATGCTTGACCTCATCCGTCAATATTGCCAAGCCAATCACATTCTGATTGTACCGGTCGAAAATCCGGTAGTTGTATACATACATCCTCCGCTCAAAATCTAAAGGCTTTTGAGCATACCCTTGAACTTCTATATGCACCAACAACCATTGCTCTTCCCCATCACGACGATATACCTTGATCAGCTTGTCCACCTGCTTGCCACCGAGTCCCTTATGGCTGATCCTGCGCAGTTCTTTGTCTAAAAAAATATACTTTCGCTCAACATCTATCCCCTTCGCTATTTGAGGAAAAAAGAAATTTAGAAATTGGGGAAAGAATGTCTCTATTGCTCCTTTCCAGCTTTCATCGTATTTACCCATAGCTTCTCATCTCCCAATTAGAGCATCTTAAGTAAGCAGGGCCAGATTATCCCGGTGGATGACCTCATCATAGTATTTGTAGCCCAGGATTTCATCGATCCGGCTGGTCTGCTTGCCCTTGATCTTTTCTAACTCGTAGCTGGAGTAATTGGTCAGCCCCTTGGCCAGTTCTTTTCCTGATTTATCAGCCACCACGACTGCCTCGCCAGTGCCGAAGCTGCCTTTTACCTCCAGTATACCCGAAGGGAGAAGACTCTTACCCCGGTGCAGCAGGGCCTCGACTGCCCCAGCGTCAACGACAATTTCTCCCTTAGGATGAAGGTGAAATTCAATCCACCTCTTTCTGGCGGCCACAGGATTATCAAGAGGTAAAAATACTGTTCCCACTTCAATTCCGTTCATAATTTCCTCGATGATATTTTCCTTTTTGCCATTAGCAATAATTACTCTTATGCCGGCTTTAACCGCAATTCTGGCGGCTTGAAGTTTGGTGATCATCCCGCCGGTTGAAGTGGCTGCTCTGGTTCCACCGGCTAAGTCAAGCAATTCATCAGTAATTTCATCTACCTGGTGAATAAGTTCTCCCTGGCCGGTTTTTGGGTCAGAACTGTAGAATCCGTCAGTATTGGTCAGGAGGAGGAGGGCATCAGCCTCAATCAGATTAGCTACCAGGGCCGCCAGGGTATCGTTATCCCCAAACTTTATCTCTTCAACAGCCACCGGGTCATTCTCATTGATAATGGGAATGATGCGGTATTCTAACAGGGTAAGCAGGGTGTTATAGGTATTAATGTAACTTCGCCTGTCAGCTAAATCGTGATGCGTGAGCAATATTTGGGCTACTTTCTGTTTAGTCCGGCCAAAGAGGTGCTCATAGACTTGCATCAAGCGTGATTGACCCACGGCCGCGGCGGCCTGCTTGAGAGGGATGGATTTAGGGCGATAAGTAAGCCCCAGCCGTTTCATGCCGGCCCCAACTGCCCCGGAGCTGACCAGGATAATCTCTAATCCCGACCGGCGCAAATTAGATAAGCTTTCTACTAATTTAGAGATATATTGGGTCGTTAATTCTCCGGAGTCTGAAGTGAGGATACTGGTGCCGACCTTAACCACAATCCTTCTCATTGCGGATTTCGGATTGCGGATTGCGGATTGGTTATTCATTGTTCCACCTCATTTTTATTGCGGAGTTGCGAATTGCGGCGGTATCTTAGTATAGCTTGCAATCTATACTCAGCACGGTCATAAATGATTCTGTTGATTTAGTCCAATTTTGCCCAGGCTTAAAAATTGAGTTGC
>JASEGY010000168.1:0-3083 GCA_030019105.1 bacterium
GCTTCCGTAAAATAATTTTACATTTCTTGCAATACGGTTTCACTGAATGCTTACATAATTTTTAGCCGCAAGCTTTCACAGTAAGGTGAACCATCCCCTATATCTTCACTCCCGGATTAATCACCGCGAACAGGCGCGCCTGGTAGCGGTGAAGGCATAGAACCTGGGGTTTCAACCAGGACCGATGTCGATAATGAAATGTGCGCCAGGGGCGCTGCACATCTGCCCCAATCTCTGCTATTACCGCACCCCTTCAGGGTGCACATTCAATGGTATTCCCGATCCCTGGGGTTAAAACCACCAGGCTACATCCCTTTGCTGCTACGCACCATCCGGTGCTTCGCAGCAATTTCATTCGAGAACCTTCGGGGCAGTGGGATGGGGCTGAAGAAAAGTCTTAGTGCCTGCTGTCAATTCGAGAGATAAACCTCCCGCAGGTTTGGAACCTGTGGGTAGGCAAGCAGGGTTGCTACTCCTGCCCCTGCTCTTCTTCCTGCTCCTGCTGTCTTTTCTTAAGGGTCATTGAGCCAGGCGAGGCCTTTTTCTTTTGGCCAGGAGACTGTTTCGCACTTTCGGCAACAACGTCCCCTAAATCCCTCTGTAATTTGCTTGTTGGGTTCGTTGTGCCAATGCCGGGATTGTCCGATATTGTCTTATAGTCCCAATACCTCCTTGATCTGCTGGATTTCCTGTTTCAAGGTCTTGTTTTCTGCCTCTAAGGTTTCAATCTGCACCTGCTGTTCCTTGATTGCTTCCACCAGCACCGCATTGATGCCGGTTGCAGTGATCATTTTGTAGCCATTTGTATTCGTCTCGACCCACTCGGGGAAGGTCTCTTCCACTTCCTGAGCGATAAAGCCCATCTGTGGGCCATCCAGACCACCGTGCTGGGCCGGGTCCTTCCACTGAAAGGTTACGCCGCGCAACTTCAGGAGTCTCTCGAGCGTGCCGCCCAGGGGTGCAATATCTTTCTTCAGGCGCCAGTCCGAAACCGTGCTCCACGTTCCGGTAGGATTCCCGGCCGTTCCATTGACATGAAGCAGTGCCCTCGGACTCGCTGTCCCAATGCCGACGTTGCCGGTGCTGTCTTCAATGGTTATCTTGTCTCCGGCTTGATAGAATCTCAAGTCTCCTGTTGATGACTCCTGATACATGGCCCAGGTTGTTTTACCTGATGCCTTTAGATTCACTTCCGGGTTGCTGGAGATAGCGGTTACCACTATTCGAGGATTGGATCCCTCCAGCTCGACATTGCCACCGGCGAAGTGTCCTGCCCTGCCTGTGCCGTTGGTTTTGGCATAAAGGACATCTGATGAGTTGGAGATGTTGTTTATCTCAAAATGCCCTGCAAAACTACCGCCAGTATTGTAGCCCCTCACCGCAGCGCCTGAGCCATCGGTTACGCCATAAAGGGCCGCTGATGAGTTGGAGGCGTTGTTTATTTCAAACCACCCGGCCCTGTTGCTACCGGTAGTAGCGCCTCTCACCACCGCACCTGTGCCATTTGTTTCGACATAAAGGGCCTCTGAGGCGTTAGATGCGTTATCTATCCCAAAGTGCCCTGTCCGGCCGCTGCTCTCACTATTCATCACACCAAGTCTTCCAGGAGGAGAAGTTGTTCCGATGCCAACCTTACCATCAATGTCTACATAAACCGCATCCACTGGATTACCATCGGCGGCATCAAGTGAGTGTCCATCTCCTGAACCACCTCCACTTATCCCGGTTAAACCAGAACCATCACCGACAAAGGCCGTGGCCGTGACTGTGCCGCTCTCGTCAACAAGAAATATGATATTGTTACCAGTTGAGTCTCCGATAGCCAGAGGCGCTTCACCTGGCAAAGGGATTAGATTGAAGGTAACGTCTGAGAAGAAGGGTACGCAAGGTGGGACGCAACGGTCGGTAAGACCTCCCAGCGCAAAATTGCCATTGATATGAACATTAGTGTTGAAACCATCTATGAAGCCATTCTGGATATCAAGCGTACCTTCTTCCACGCGAAGGTCGCCTTTGACATGCAACGTGGTTTCGGGGCTGTCAGTCCCGATACCGACATTGCCCAGTTCTCTGTAAACATCCGCTCCTGATTCTACCCAGTCATTATCCGCTGTCGCAGGAATACCAGTCAGCCCTGAGCCATCACCGACAAAACTGATTGCCTGCACTGTGCCAGCCACCTCTAACTTCTCGCTCGGACTCATTGTCCCAATGCCGACATTTCCTGTCTCGCGGTAGACATCCGCTCCGGATTCTACCCAGTCGTTATCCGCTGTTGCAGGAATACCGGTCAGCCCTGAGCCATCACCGACAAAGCTGATTGCCTGCACTGTGCCGGCAACCTCTAACTTCTCGCTCGGATTCGTCGTCCCGATGCCGACATTGCCGGTTGCTCGATAGACATCTGTCCCGGACTCTACCCAGTCACTATCTGCTGTTCCAGAGGAGATACCGGTCAGTCCGGAGCCATCTCCGACAAAGGCCGTGGCCGTAACCGTGCCTGAGACATCCAACTTTGTGCCCGGGGTCGTTGTCCCGATGCCAACATTGCCGCCGAAGGCCTGGATAATAGTGTTGCCGGTATTAGATTTGAGAAAGAGATCGGCATTGTTGGCATCAACATCGACCACAGTCCCGTCAGCTCGCAACATGATTTCCTTTGCCCCGGCTGCGGTTGAGTTCCGCAGGCGGATGCGGTCGCCGACCACATCAAGCTTTCGGCCCGGACTCGTCGTTCCGATGCCGACATTGCCAGAGCCTCGGTAGACATTAGCCCCTGATTCTGTCCAATCACTATCCGCTGTCCCGGAGACTCCGGTCAGCCCTGAGCCATCTCCAGCAAAGGCCGTGGCCGTAACTGTTCCGGTTGTAACAAGATTTTCATCATCGAAGCTCAGGGTGCCGCCACTGGCGGTAATCTTATCGGTAGCTCCATCTATCGTGATGGAGCTTCCGCTGACAATTGACCCGCTGGCGTGAATATTACCCGCAACATCTAACTTCTCGCCCGGACTCGTCGTTCCGATGCCGATATTGCCTGTCTCACGGTAGACATCCGCCCCGGATTCTACCCAGTCGTTATC